>CAWUWQ010000282.1:0-8414 GCA_963926065.1 uncultured Algoriphagus sp. | reverse complement strand
ATATTGGTTGAAAAAATATATTTTTGCTTTTTAGGATAGTTTGAAAATGAGATGTGACTACTCGTCAATTGTTACATTGTAGCAGATCGGGATAATTCATTAAACTGTGTCTAGGTTTAAATTTATGTTTCAAAGGACTGGCAGAGGAGCCCGTAGGCCGACGAAGCCAGTCCTTTGAAACCTAGTTTTTTAGAGGTATTCTTTCTGGGTATTTCTCTAGGATGTCTCGCTGTATTGCTGTCCATCCGTAAGCCTTTCTTTTCCAGGACTTCTCATTCTTGTTTATCGATAAATAGAGCTGTTTTAACAGAGCCGTTTCCGATACCCAAGCCGCCTTGCTTTTTACGAGTTTTCTCATGATTCGATGAAGTGCTTCTACAGGATTGGTCGTATAGATCATTTTGCGCATCGATATCGGGAAATCTAAAAAGGCCATCAACTCACCCCAGTTTTCATTCCATTGTTTGACGATATACTTGTATTTCTTTCCCCATACTACTTCAAAAGCCGACAAGGCTGTTTTGGCGGCCTCCTCTGTGGTCGAAGTATATATTTGACGTAAGTCCTTAACTACTGCCTTCCTGTCTCCCTCATCCACATATTTGAGTGAATTCCTCATTTGGTGGACGATGCACTTTTGTATAATTGAATAGGGAAAGGCTTCTTGAATCTGTTCGGAGAACCCATTTAAATCATCCGTACATACCACCAAAATATCAGCTATACCTCGGGCTTTAAGGTCTTCCATTACTAGTCCCCACTTTCTAGCTCCTTCTCCACCTGAGTTGATGTATAGCCCCAGTACGTCTCTATTCCCATCCCAATCAACTGAGTATACGGTGTAGAAAGCGCTATTAATATACTTACCATCTTGTCGCACTTTGAAGTGAATGGCATCTAAATACACTACTGGATAGAAGCTTTGTAGGCTTCTGGTCCGCCACTCTTGGATCTCGGGTAATACCTTATCGGTAATCTGTGAAATTCGACCAGCAGAGATACTTACTCCATAAATATCCTCGAGTAAACGTCGTACATCTTCAATAGAGTTGCCTTGGGCATACAGCGCTAATATCTGATCATCTAAACCACTGGTAAGCTCTCTTTGACGTTTACCTATCAGTTCTGGTTCAAAATCACCATTACGATCTCTGGGAGTGGAAACATGGAGATTTCCAATTTCGCTTATAACACGTTTACCAGTTTTTCCATTGCGCTTATTGGCTGTACCAGATGCCCGCTCCTCTGTCAAAAAACTCTCGATTTCAGCATCAAGCATAGTATCCACCATACCTTGCAAAATCTCGCTAAAGGGACTCTCTTTTCCCAGTAATCCCTTTTTACTGTAAAGCCGCTCTTTCAGCCGATCACTCGTCTGAGGATCACTAAATAATTCTTCAAGTGTTCGTTTCTTTGTCATCTATTTGTAAAATTAGCAGACACACTTAACTGAACACTCTCTCGCCATGGTTGAGATACATGCATAAAAATTACTTCAATCCTGTAAAAACATTCCTCCCATCCAAAAACCCCAATATCTTCTTGTCCAATGTCCAGATTTCCAAGTCAAATCGAATCGCTGTCGAAATAATTACTGAATCAATCAATCCTATTCCCCGATCCAAAAGCTTATGATCTCTCGAAAAAATCCCAGCTTGAAAGATTAATCCAGGGCTATCCAGAACCTTCATCTGAACAAAAAAATTTCGAATCATATCTACTTCTCGCTTGCCCTTTGCTCCTTGCATCAATTCTGCAAAAATCAACTCAAGAGAAAAAATATCAGCATTCTCAATCAGTCCCAATGTTGTTTCAAAATAAATCGGGTTTGCCTTGAAAAACTCAATCCAGATAGAGGTATCAATTAAGACGCGATTCATTTTTGATTCAAATCACGAAGTTCAGACGCTCCATAGTAGAACTCAAGTGGTTCAGCTACGATAGCATTGGATAGATTTCTCATTTTCTTTCGTGATCTGTACTCATTTAACGCGATCTTAAGCGTCTCGGTGATATTCTTGGAACCTGATAGTTCCATGACCTCTTGGATCAATTCGTCTTCGATTAAAGCTGTGACTTTCATAGCATTATAATTTTTATCAAAAATACGATATACAATCGTATAAAGTTGTTCTTCTTAAAAAGAATTTTGAAAATTACCCTAATTCAAAAATTTGATCCACCGCATCAGGAACATCCTCTGCATAGTGGCTGACATACACCAAGGTCATTTCACTTCGCTCGCAGATTTGTTGCACGGTATCTTTAAAAAGTCTCCGCTGAAACTCATCCATTCCTTGCGAGGCCTCATCGAGGATCAGGAGTTTGGGTTGCTTAATCAGGGCTCGGGCAAGTAAAGTCCAACGTTGCTTTTCGAGTGAAAGTCGGTTGATAGGTATGTTTGCAAAGGTTTCCAATTGGAAGAGTTTCATCCAAGATTCAGCAAGGGTTTCCTGCTCCGCAGACACTTTTTTGAATAAACCCATGGTATCGAAAAGTCCCGAAAGGATGACTTTACGACAGGTTTGATTGGCAGGAAAGAATCGAGTGAGTTCTGGGGCCACAAAACCAGTTGGGCTCTTCACATCCCAAATGCTTTCACCAGTGCCTCGTTTGCGTCCAAAAAGCCATAGATTCTGGGAATAGGCTTGTGGATTCTCTCCAATTAGCAAACTCATCAAGGTGGATTTCCCAGAGCCATTGGATCCTTTCAGTAGCCAGCGCTCTCCTGATCTTACTTCCCAGTTGAGACTTTTTAGAATCTGCTTTTCTCCGTATTTGATACTGAGGTTTTCTAGCCGAATTACTTCGTTGTTTTCAGTTGAACCTTTTAGCAGAAGGGAATCCAAAAGCTCCCAATCATAAGAAAGTCTATGCTCATGCTTGGCTGTCAGATGAAAGTCATCTACCAACCAAATCTTTCCAATCCCTGCACTACTCAATTTGGCTACATGGGTAATTCCTTCTGGAATTTCATTCGCCGAAGTAGTCAGTAGTATGTGTACACCTTTGGAGATCATCACTTTCAAAATCTCTCCAAACTCCGTTCTACTTTTTACATCCAATCCTGTCATTGGCTGATCCATTAAGTAGATTTTTGGTTGACGCATTAAGCCTACCGCGATGGCTAAGCGACGAGTTTCACCATTCGAAAGCTTCAATAAAGATTTGTCCAATAAAGCTTCGAGCCTAAGCAAGGCCGAAACATTCGCTAGATTCCAAGGACCAGCAATTTTTGGTTGAACCTCCGATAAAGTCTCCTGAACCGTTGATGCTTCCTCAGATTCTGAGGAGTTAAATCGCTGCTGGAAATAAAAATTCTGAAGGTTGGAGCGATTTCGAAATTCGTATTTCTGAGAAACATATGAAATCAGATCTCGATAGCTATTGATGGCGCCTTCCTCTCGCTTCTCGGCTAAATAAACCGATGCAAAAGGTCTTTCTACACTACCGGAAGACACAATCGTATTACCTCGCATAGTCTCCAGAAATGCAGTCAGCGTAGCACCTGAATCACCGACAATAGCCCAGTGAGTTCCTTCTTTCCAATCAAAGGAAAGTTGGTCAAAAGTAGGTACCCCTTTGAAGAGCACATTTCCTTGGTGGATTTGAATTATGGAATCGGACAAGAATAGGTTGAGTCAATTTGAACTTCAACTTAGTGAAAAATTCATTTCCTATCCTTACTGTCAATCAGAATCGTCACCGGACCATCATTGATTAGCGCGACTTTCATATCTGCGCCGAATTCTCCTGTCCCAATGGGTTTTCCCAGTTCAGACTCTAACGTCTGTATGAACTTCTCATAGAGTGGAATGGCAACATCAGGTCTCGCCGCTTTGATGTATGATGGACGATTCCCTTTTTTGGTGCTGGCATGGAGCGTAAACTGCGAGATCAATAAAACCTCGCCAGCTACGTCCATGACACTTTTATTCATGACTTGATTTTCATCAGGAAAAATTCTAAGGTTGGTAATCTTTTTGGAAAGCCAAGAAATATCTTCTTCTGAATCCGCTTCTTCTATCCCTACAAGAATTAACAATCCTACACCAATTTCGGATTTGACTCTACCATCAATTTTCACTGAAGCTTCGGCAACACGCTGGATTACTACAATCATTTACTTAGTTCTTGCATTTGGCCTGATTCGATAATTTCTACTGCAGATGAATTTACTTCTAATGCTTTGAGGAGAATAGATTTTGCTACTTGATGATCATAGATCGGTCGAATATTTTTCCAAAGTTTCAGCCAAATCAAAGGCTTGGTAATCAATTTGGCAAACTCTTCTCCTAATCTGAAATCGGATCTATTCCCCAACAAAAGCGAAGGTCTAAATATCCCGAGATAGTCAAATCCGATTCCCTTCAAATCTTTTTCAAGCCTACCTTTGATTTGGTTGTAGAAAATCTTCGACTTCGCATCGGCACCTAAGGCAGATACGTTCAAAAACTTCTTAGCTCCCAGCTTTTTTATGTAAAACGCATATTGTAAGACCATTCCATGATCAATGGCAACAAAGCAATCTTTAGATCCTGTTTGTTTCATTGTAGTCCCTAATGCGGAAAAGGCATGAATCTCTGCTATCTTCTCTTTAATGGCTACTCGGATACCATGATTTTCACCACCTAGATCTTGATCTGAGAGTTTCGAATCCAGGTCCCAGCTATTTATCATATTCATGTCCCCAGAGATTTGGATCAGCTTTCCATGCTTTAGAGATAACTTTCGCCTCCCGATACTCAATACATAATCATATGCTGGGCTTTGTAATAATTGATGCAGTAGCTGCATACCAACCAGTCCAGATGTTCCAATTAAAATAGCGATTTTCATAATATAAAAATTGACATGAAAAATTCCATTAACTCTCTCTCCAACGATTCATTTTTATCTTTAGAATACCAAAGGTGAGTTCCTTCAGAAAATTCTTTCGGAGAAACCCCCAATGCATCTAGCTTGTAGGCTTTTAACCGGTCTTGAAGAAATTCCGGCCTTGGACCCCAGGTACCCATCACCTGAGCTAAGTCTTCACTCAGGACAATCAACTTTGGAATTGATCTTGCCCCTTCGGTCAAATATTCATCCATCAACTCCGGATTCTCATCCCTAAGAATCAATCTCAGTTCAATTTTAGGATTCAAATCTGCAAGCTTTACTAAAAATGGAATGTTTTGCGCCGCATCCCCACACCAAGCCTCTGTAATTACCAACCAAATTTGAGGCGTGTCAATTGATTTTATCACTTTTACGAGTTCTGACGAAACTTTAGCGGTTTTATCCCATCGATTCATCCGCTTCACATTCATCCGGGTATAGTCAAGATATGCTTCAGTATGAATTGGGCCTGTAGTTTTATTTTCGGCTAAAAGGTCATCAATCATTTCCTGATAAGCTTGGTAGGTTTTGGTTTTACCTATCAATTCGGGAGTAATTAGTTTAATAGATTGGTCTAGCATTTAATTGAATAGTTGAAGACAAACAATTCTCACTCTGATTTTGTTTTTTCCCAATCCAGAAAATCACCTATTTCTTCTTTTACCCTCACATATATCGCCAAGACTACCGAAAAATCATCTGCAAACCCAAAAAAACCAAGAAAATCAGGAATGATATCAATAGGGGAAACAAAATAAACCAGACCAAGGATAATCAGTCCAAGTGTGCTCCCAGAGAGCTTATGGCTCCCGTTAAAATGGGATTTGACCATCCGAACAAAAATAGTAACCGGTTCGATCAATCGCTTCACATGCGGATTTTGACTTGCTTGACCGATTTTTTTCGAGACATTACCCATGAGCTCACGAACTTTTTCTTCCTGTCTCACTAGGGCGTCTACCTGCTTTCCAAACAATGATTTAGCTTTTTCTAAGAGTTTAGTGGTCCGTTTATCCATTTCTAGAAATAAATATTAATTTCAGCTTTTATCTGTTTTAGCGCATAGCCTATTGTATCATTCTGTCGATCGAGTGAAGTGGCGAAAATCGACTTGGCAAGATCTATTCCTTTTGCCTCAGCATCAATAGATTGTCTGCTCAGATTGATAATAGTAGTCACTTCTTCTACTCCCCGCTTGATCGCTTCCCAAGTTTCCTCGGAAAAATAGACTTGCTGAGAAAAATTATGATTAAACTCCTCACGGACCTCATTCACAAGTTGGGTATACAATTCGTTCGAAGTATAGGCTGTGGGATTAGACCGTCTCACCAAATTATTTGGCGTGATGCGCTCAAGGAAAAGGCAAAGTCGCTCTGCCGCTTGAAGACGAATAGGGAGAATTACTTCCGTATTTTTAGTTTTTAACTCGACAATCATCTTCTCACGCTCTTTAGAAAGAAATGATACCACGACTAAATACATCCCGTAAAGTACAATTCCTGCCGGAAGCAAGATTTTCAATAAATCAACAAAGTATTCCATAGTTTAAATTTTTATCCTCGAATTTGCATAATTAATCGCATCAAGAATATTATTGTAAGTTTAAATTTGAATGCTAAACGAACCAAATCTTTTTGGATTTAATTCTTCAACCATGATCACTCCTATAAAAATCACTCCAAAAGCTGAGTCAGAGATAAAAAATATCATGACGAATAAAAATATTCCTGCAGATTATCATCTTCGGGTAGGTGTAAAAGGTGGGGGCTGTGGGGGAATGTCTTATTCGCTTGGTTTTGATAAACCCAAACCTGAGGATCAACATTTTGAGATTGATGGGATCCAAGTTCTTATAGAAAAGCGTCATTACATGTTTCTAATGGGGATGCTCATCGATTTCTTTGAGGGTGATGAAGCAAGAGGCTTTACTTTCATTAATCCTAACCTTCCAAAACGGCACGATCAAGAAAAATGATGATTTGTGTTTTCAAAAGAAACCCAAATCATCATGAGACAGCTACTTTTCTTTTTCTCCAGCATTTAAGTCTTGGTCAATTTAAATTTCTGGAAGCCCAGCAGAACCCTGAATGGGGAAACTGAAAGATTTGGTTTAGAGAGTAGGTTATTGGGTAGGTAAGGCTTTTTGAGGCACTAGCAAAGATGCCTGAGATTGATGGGAAAATGGTTTTTTCGGAATTCATAAACTTGATTCAAGAAGGCATAACGTTTTTTATCAAGCTAAAGTATTTCAAACCAGATCTTTCTAGTTGGGAGGAAATGGAAAAATACACCAAATTTAGATTGGTGTAAGTTGGAGAAAATGAATTCTGGTTCAGTGAACTGACGATGATTCGAGAAGGTGACTAGATCAAATTATTTATTGTTTTAACAGAAGACGGGGAATAAACCATTCAAGAATTGAGCAAACGGAAATCAACTTTCTAAGATCACAGCCCTTCGAAGCCTGGTTTTACCTGATCCCAAAAATCATCTAAACCTATTAGTCTTGGTTTCAAAAATGAAATGATCTCTGGCCAATTCTCCTCATTCATAACATCTACTTCTTTTAATACTTTTTCGATTCTGCTGACTGGCTGACCAAATTCATTGGTTGCTAAAAGTTTCCAGTCCCATTCTTCTCCCACACATGCAAGCAAGATTTTTTTCAATTGGAGGAATTGATCGAAGTACAATTCCTGAAGTTCTTCATCTGTATGTGAAATTTCTATACCTATTGAGATAAAACCTCGCTCTGCTCTCATCCGAAAATAGATATCTCGAATCCCTGTTTTGTAGTTTGGCCAATTCACTCGGAATCCAGAAGCACTCGGAACTGGCTTCATGTATTGCCCAAATTTAATCCAAAACTCTTTTCTTATGGCTGAGCTTTCTGCCTTTGAATACATCTTTTACTGATAGTCTTCCGGAAAAAAAATAGTAACTGCAGAGTGCTTAACCAAGCCTCCCAGAGCAGGATGATGCTTTTTGAGCGTAATTTTCACTTTTTTAGTTTCTGGGAAAGCTAAAATAATATCCTGAACAATCACATGTCCCAAATGCTCCAAAAGCTTCACTTTGACATCCATCCGAGATTTGATCAATTGATATAGCTTGGCATAATCAACCGTGTCTTTCAGCGCATCTGACTCCATTGCAGTTTTGAAATCAGTATCTAACTCCAAATCAACCGTAAAACGATTTCCGAGAATTGACTCCTCCGGATATGCTCCATGGTAGGCATGAAACTCTATTCCTTCCAACGTAACTTTTCCCATTAATCAAATTGGTCAAAGAATGATCCCGATTGATTTTTAGAATCTTCTGGTGTTTTGCTTGGTTCCTCCTGAGTTGGTCGTACTTCAATTTTTCCTTTTGATTCAGGAAATTCATCTTCTTCAGCTTGATCCTCCCCTTCCTCTTCAGAATCAAGTTTAATGTCTTCTTCTTCAGTTAGAACTTCCATTTCAGAATCTGGTGATTCGTCGTGGATTTCGAGTTCGATTTCTTCCTCGATGGTATCCATTTCCACATAA
>CAWUWQ010000281.1:0-4054 GCA_963926065.1 uncultured Algoriphagus sp. | reverse complement strand
GGTCGTCTGTTCCATAGCCACCATAAGCCCGACCGAACTGGCCGTTTTTGCGATCCTCACGAAGAATAATATTGATAGTCTTGGTGTAAGTGCCATCGTCAAAACCAGTTAATCGGCTTTGATCTGAGCGCTGATCCAGCACTTCCACTCGTTCAATGGCGTCAGCTGGCAAGTTCCGAAGGGCAATACTTGGGTCCGAGCCGAAAAATTCTCTACCGTCTACCAATATTTTTTGGACTGCTTCCCCTTGAGCTTGCAGTTGCCCACCTTGCATAGTGATGCCCGGCAATTTCCTTATCAGGTCTTCTGCCTGCGCATTTTCCTGTGTTTTAAAGGCTTTGGCATTAAAGGAAGTGGTATCTCCTCTTTGCTCACCTACTGGATTGAGCCCTTCGATGACTATTTCATCAAGAACCTGAGAATCTTCCAAAAGGACTAAGTCTCCCAGATCAACTGGATCTCGGAAGCTATGCACTTTTGATATGGTCACAAAACCAATAAATGTAATTTCAATTTTGACCTGAGGAATGTTGGGACGGACGATCTCAAACTTACCTTGCCCGTCTGTGACAGCTCCGACCAAGAGCGAATCAGTGACCGTTTTAATGAGCACATTTGCTCCTACCATTGGGGTTTTGGTGACCCCATCAAACACAGTTCCAGTCAAAACTCTTGCAGGACGGTCTTCCCCTGTTGGCCTTTGGCCAAAAGAAGGAAAAGCCAGTAAGCTGCTAAAAATCAATAAAATAATAATGTAGTTCTTTTTCATATTGCTGCAAATGTCTAAGACTTTGACTGTTTGGCAATGCGAAAGGTTTACTCAGGTATTAGATAAAAATAAGAATGGATGTAGAGCAGGATAAATGGCTTTTTACCCATTTGAACTATGAGAAAATTTAAACTTTTTCCATAATATCCGGGTAGGATATTCCAAAGTGGCTGTCATCATAGATCGCCTCCCCATTTTTGATGATAATAACTTGGGGAGATTCATGTGGGACTCCAAATTCCTGAGCTACTAAATTCGATAGTTCGCGGTGGGCAATAAGATCTAAAAAGTAAGGAACAACCTTTTCTTCGTCACCATTTTTCCATTTGCGAAGCAAGCGATCAAGTGACATGCCACTCACCGAGCAGCGGGTACTGTGCTTGAAGATCATTACGGGAGTCGATTCGCTTACTGCTTTGATTTCGGCGATTTGTTCGGGTTGATTCAGTTTATTCCAGTTCATCTCTTTATTCTTTACTTTTGGGACAATACTTGCAGGGAAGAAATAGTTCCTTTCTAAGCTTCAGAAATTCATGAAAATATCTCCTTTCTACCAGTTAATTAAAAGTATTCCTTTTCTGGCCTTGTTAGCCTTCAGTTTTTCAGCTTGCAAAAGCCTCAGTTCCACCAGTAATCCTGGCCCTAATCTCATGCCTCCGCCGGCGATCTCATCCGTGAATGTGCCACTTCAGGTCCCCAAAGCTACGCTGGATAAAATCTTCAATTCTCAGATCCCCAAAGTCCTTTTTGAAGAGAAGGGGCTTGATATGGGTTCGGGAATTAATGGGGATTTGAAGTTGACTCGAAATGGCACAATTACTTGGACGGCATTGGATAGCCAATTGATCCAATTGACTGTTCCAGTTTTGGTCGAAGGACAAGTGGGGCTCAAAAAAGGAGGGCTGGGAAGTCTTTTCAAATCTAAAATCCCAATCAATGAACAATTTAATCCGGTGTTTGTGGTCGATCCTGAGATCAATTCCAACTGGGATTTGGGAATCAAAGCATTTGAATTAGTCGACTTGGGAGGCTCGCTGACCCTTGATGTGCTGGGGATGCAAATTGATTTGAGTAGTCTGGTAGGAAAGGAGATTCGGAAATGGAGTGAGCAGAATCTTATCGGTAAAGAATCCATTACCTCCTTGAAGCCATTGGTTGACTTGACCTGGGCGCAGGTCGGAAAGCCATTTCAAGTGGAACTAGAAGGGGTGCAGACCGCATTTTCGATCCAGCCTCAGGTAGTCCAATTCAGGGAGTTTTTTGATGCGAATCAGGTATTCAATGTCTGGCTAGGGCTATCTGGTAAAGTGAATTCTCATCCTGCTACAGCCGCACCTACTCGGGCTTTTCCTTTGCCTAAGTTAAGTCCGAATGAAAATGGTAAAAATGAATTGGAAATCCTGATGCCGCTGACTGTGAGCTATGAGGAATTGGATCAGCTTTTAGCCGATAATCTAGCAGAAAAGCTCTTTCGGATAGACAGGAAAACCACCATGATTCCTTCTAATATCAAGACGCAAGCCTTTGGAGAATTGGTTGCGGTGAGTATGGATTTCTTTGCGGAGCAAAGTAATGGTAAGTCACTTGAAGGAACGATTTTCGTTGTGGGCAAGCCAGCTTATGAGGCCGAAAAACGACAGTTGATTTTTGAAGACATTAACTTCAAAATCGAAAGCGGGAACCTCGGTGCGCAAACCAGTATAGGGCTTAAAAAGCGAAAAATCATTAAAAATATTGAGCGAAGGGCCATCTTTCCGATTGGGGATCTAATCGACGGCAGTATGGGAAGCATTCAGAATCGACTGGGTTTTTCTACACCTCTTGCTGATTTGGAGCTTCAAAACTTGAAGATTATCCCTGCTGGATTCTATCCCTTGAAAAATGAATTGCTTATTCAATTGAAAGCTTCAGGGAAAATTGGGGTGGAGTGGAAATAGAAAATTCATCTTTCGGTTTTCAGTCAAATCTAATCCGGCTCTCCGGCTTTTTTTGAGAGAAAATCTGGAGATGATGGGTTCGATGATTTCATGAATTAAAGCAGCTCCTAATGCTATTGTAGAAAGGAGAGATTCAAATCCGAAATAATCCGAAATGCCGTAGCCTACCAATAGTAAGCCTAGGGTCAAAACGATTAAGTTTCGTTCTTCCTGTTTTTTAAAAATTTTGGTAATCAAATAAAAAAACACAGTTAAATGGCACCTCCATTGACTTCGATAAGATTAATCTCAAAAATTAAAAATATAGCCTCCGGGAATGCTGCTGTAATGCGGAAAACCGTAACCAAGGTGAGAAGGTACTAAAAGCAAACCAGTTCCAGCTTCTTTAAAAGGAGTAATGCCGCTGCTCAAAGTCTCCTGACTTTGAGCTTATAAGGATCATGAAAAGGAATTATCTTGAAGTCTTATGAATTCATGTTGCAGGTTTGTTGGAAACATGATATTAGCATTTTTGATCTGCTTTTAACCGGGGATTTTGCTTATCCAATAATTGATAAGCGCTAATATGGCTCGGACGCTGAAACAATATACAGGAGAAGTTCCAATTGGTCTAGGGAGTACTGAGCATGATCTGTTTGTAAACACTTTATCATTCGGGCCACTTCAGTCATTTTTGTTGAGCCGGTCGAAGTATCCGTAATCGGTCTTCCAGGCCTAAAACAAAGAAAATGATGCTACTGGCATCATTGCGGCTAATCATACTTTACAAAATCTTTCTCTGAAAAAAAGACACATGATTTAGGACTAATTTTAAAACTTAAATAATTAAATTAAATAATAAATGAATAAACGAAAGTTTTAATATTATTTTGTGTTAATTGCAGCTTTCTAATTAGAATTTTTTTTAAAATTAAGATGAGGTTAAAATTTTCCTTTCTTTTTTCTGAACGCTCCGTTGTTTGTTTTTCTCAAGGTCTCAAGAACCAGACCCTAAGCGAAATGGGTAGCTCTTATCTTAACACCCAAAGTGGGTTGGCAGTCCGGCAATCCATAGGGCAATTGAGTGAGATAGGATATTTTTCCAATTCTGTTTCTGTAACCCAGCAGGGATTCCCCCGGGGTATTCAAAGCCTACCCAGAAACCTTGAAAATCCTTTTGTTATCATCGCTTTCCCAAACTCTTTCTCTGAACGGATCAGTTTCCGTTTTCTTTCCAAACATGCCGAGGAAACAATCCTTACCATTTATGATATGAATGGCAGAGAGGTGTTCGATACTATTCTTGTCCCTGTAGAAAATGAGATCCGAGTGAATCTGAATCACCTTGCCAACGGTGTTTATTTGGCCT
>CAWUWQ010000280.1:0-10464 GCA_963926065.1 uncultured Algoriphagus sp. | reverse complement strand
AGTTCGTAGTCATTGATATCATGGGCCGGGGTCACTTTCAGACAACCTGTACCAAATTCTATATCCACATACTCATCTTCGATGATAGGGACGGATCGATTGATCAAAGGAATAATCGCTCTTTTTCCTTTCAGGTGTGTGAATCGAGGATCGTTTGGATTAACACAGATCGCTGAATCGGCCATGATCGTCTCCGGACGAGTGGTAGCTATGGTAAGGAATTGATCTTCCGAATCTTCGATTTTATAATTGATGTAGTATAGTTTCGATTGAATTTCTTTGGTGATTACCTCATCGTCAGAAAGCGCAGTTTTTCCTTGAGGATCCCAATTGACCATCCGGATGCCACGGTAGATTTTTCCTTTTTGGTGAAGATCTACGAAAACATCGATCACGGCTTTGCTTAGGCCAGGATCCATCGTAAAAGCTGTCCGATCCCAATCGCAGGAAGCTCCTAATTTTTTAAGTTGCTCGAGGATGATTCCGCCATATTTTTCCTTCCATTCCCAA
Organism: uncultured Algoriphagus sp.; assembly: GCA_963926065.1. GTDB lineage: Bacteria > Bacteroidota > Bacteroidia > Cytophagales > Cyclobacteriaceae > Algoriphagus. The sequence continues at coordinate 9,954 of CAWUWQ010000280.1, read as the reverse complement.
GCATGAGAAAGGAATTCGGCACGGGTCAGGGATTTTTTATCTATTCCTTGATCCTTGAGCATATTGACCACTTTGGTCTCTGTGGCAATGGAAGCATGATCTGTTCCCGGTACCCAGCAGGCATTTTTTCCTTGCATTCTTGCTCTACGGATCAATACGTCCTGGATGGTGTTATTAAGCATATGGCCCATATGTAGTACTCCGGTGACATTTGGTGGAGGGATTACAATAGTATAAGGCTCTTTGCTGTGATCTACTTTGGAAGAAAAAAGCTTATGCTCCATCCAGTAGTCGTACCATTTGGTTTCGGTTGCAATGGGATCGTATTTGCTGGCAATAGACATTCGTAGGGAAGTTTTATTGAAGAGGCAAAAATAGGAGAAAAAGCCTATTTTGAAGGCATGATTAGGAGATCAATTGTGGATTCATTGCTTTTTACAAAAAAGAACACCGAGGTTTCGTAAAGGTCCCGTTTGATCGGTCTCTCCAGAAGAAATTTTCAATACTGGAATCCTCAAGGGCCAATTTTTTTTAAAACAATATGTAAATCTCAAATCCAATTTCCGTCCACTCTGCCCTCTGTCTTTCCCTCTGTTTCCTCAGTGGTTAATAATACCTTATTTCCTTCACCTCAAAAACTCTATTTTCTTTAGCTAACTTCAAGATCGCCTGCTCGCCTACTTTTTTACCAATCAATATCTTCGCAACTGGAGAGATAAAGGAGATTTTCTTTTTTGCGATACTTGCTTCGTCTACGCCCACAATCTGATAGGTTTGAAATTTTGAGCTATTTCCAATTTTTAGTTTTACGGTTGCTCCAAAGCGTACTTCATCTTTGGGCTGTTCGTTTAGGGCTACTATTTTAGCAGTAGCAATTCGATCTTCCAACATATAGATTTTCGCTTGGATAAAATTTGAAGCGATGCGTTTTTCCTGTTCAGTTGCAGCTTCTATAGTACTCTTCTCGTTGAAAAGTGCCTGTTTTTCGGCAAGCAATTCGTCCTTACCATTTTGAGTGATGTAATTAGTCACCCCATTAGGAACCTCCGCTCTTTGTGGGACAAGGGGAGTTTCTTCCTGATCTTCTTCTTTGACAAATCCTCTGCTCATGGTCTGGTTTCTGTATTGTCTATGCTAAATAAGGTCTAGAATGGGAATTAAGTTTCATGAAATGGAATTGAAAAAAACAGGGTGTGGTGTGAGATAAGGTTGATAATACTAGCTCATTCCTTCGTGATGCCGATTTTTTAAAAAAAATGAAAGACTAGGTTAGCGTAATTGTCTCAAAAAAAGACTTAAAATTTACTGTTCAAACATAAAAAAAGAGACCATTAAGGTCTCTTTTTACTTGTGATTGGATTTATTAGTTAATCATCGGGAATACGATTCGGCTTAGATGCTTTCCTCCATGATGAATGAAATTGGTAGCTACCACACCTTCGGTTTCATCATAGGTATTTCCACCGGTATTCATATTTCGGTCAAACCGTGGGAAGTTGGAGCTACTGACTTCAATTCTGATCTGATGACCTTTCGCAAAGAAATTTGAAGTACTCATAGGAGTCATTTTGACTTCATATACATTTCCGTCTTCCATCCAGACTTCTTTCTCATAGCCTTCTCGGTAGCGAACTCGTTGAATAGTTTCATCTAGATTGTAAGCTTTGCCATCTGGATGTACATCGATAAGCTTGATGGTGATATCAGTATCCTTAGCGTTGGAGGAGAGGTAGAGAAAAGATTCTATAAAACCCGAAACTTCAACACCCTCTTCCAATACATCGGATGTATATACCAAGATATCATCCCGCATTTCCATTTCGCTTTGATCAAAGGAACCACCGGTTACTGCATTTCCAGTACAGCAGACATTTCCTCCATTGGATTCCACAGGATTCATTGGATCATATTTGAACGTATCAGGATTATCTTTTCTAGGTTTTTTTGAAGTGAGTTTTCCAGTACCAAGTCTAGTGTTTGCATTACCATCTGATTCCAAATACATGGTGGTCATCACTGCTTCTGCAGGTGGCCAGACGTCCGAACTTTGCCACTCATTTGATCCCATGGTATAGTACTGGACTTTTGGCATTTCAGATACCACCTCCGATGGTTCGCCTTTTAGCCACTTGTCAAACCAAGCAGTGATCATCTCATCATAATTCAATCTCGCATCACCGACACTTAGATCGCCGACCATGGTGTTTTCTGTAGCTCTTGTATAAGAGCAATGGAGTACCGGAGCGATAACCAAGTATTGGTTGTTTCGAGCCATTTCAGAAACTGCATTTTGTCTAACGTGATTATACAAAGCGATATTAGGACCAGCCGAAACGTCAAACCAAGAAACAAACCAAAAGCTTGGCTTATCAAAAGGCTGCTTATCATGATATAAACCACCATTAAACCATTTGGGGTCATTTGGCTTTCGGGTAATCATTTCCTCATAGATTCCCTTCGGACCATTTGCAGCTTTGAGGATATCCTGGATAGGTAAGTGACTCAACGTTGCTTTTGAATCAATTCTTGGGTACTCGGGTGACATATCATAGAAACGCTGAAGTCTCAATAAATCCTCTTGCCCGATTCCCTTAGGAAGCTTTGGCGCCATGGGATCATGCTGTACACTGTACAACCAATTAGTGAAAAGCATCTGTCCAGCGCCACCTCGGTACCAGTTTCCTTGCTCCCAGAAGTCACCTATTTTACCAACTCCAGCCCCAAAGCTTTGAGGTACTAATGCTACCAAAGCTGGATGATCCAAAGAGGCGACCGCCATTTGCCATTCAGCTGTGGAGGAGCATCCTAGTGTCCCTACTTTACCATTTGACCAAGCCTGCTTAGCCATCCAATCGACCGCATCATAGCCATCAGTGAGTGGGGTGCCTAGAATATCCCATTCTCCTTCGGAAAAGTATCGTCCTCGTTCATTTTGAACTACATAAGCGTAGCCTTTTTTGATCCAGGAAAGTGCGGTTTCCATGGTTCTTGTATTCATTTCGCCATTTCCCCAAGTGTTGAAATTGTAGGGCGTCCTGGAAAATACGATCGGTACTTTTTCGTTTCCTTTTGGTCGGTATATATCGGTGGCCAATCTGACTCCATCTCGCATAGGCATCATTACCTTTTGGTCAATAATTCCCACCTCATCGAGCTGATCGAGAATTGATTTTTCTTGTGCCCATGCCGAGAAGCACACGAAGCTCAAAACGAAAAATCCTAAAATCCTTAAATAATGTTTCATTGGAAATAAATTAGGTTGTAGTTCAAGATAAGGATGAAGATCAACATTCAATATCTATTTTTTTGGAATGGAAATCCAAGGAGTTAAATGGCTTTGGTCTGAGTATGATTGTTTTTTGAATGATTCTCTATTTTTCAGTTGGAGCGAATTGAGAATTGAATTCAAGCTCATTTCAGTTATTCCTTTTGTTTTACTTTTGAAGTCCTAAATTTGCCCTTTCAAGAATCAGTTATATGACCGATAATTCAATGAACACCCTAAACACTTGGGTGGAACTTCCAAAAAACTCAGATTTTACGATTTACAACCTGCCATTTGGAGTTTTTAAAAATAAAAAACTTGATCCAAGAATTGGTGTGGCCATTGGCGACAAGATTGTGGATCTTTGTATACTCGATCAAGAAGGGTTTTTTGCTAACCTATTTTTACCGGAGGGGATATTTTTAACGGAATCATTAAATGAGATGATTGCCTTAGGCAAAGTACAAACCCGGAAAATTCGCGAGCGAGTACAGCATTTGCTTTTGGCAGAAAATGAAGAGCTTCGAGATCATTCGATTCGTGGTAAAGTGATGGTCAACCGGAAAGAAGCGGAGATGCTTTTGCCTGTGAAGATTGGAGATTACACGGATTTCTACAGCAGTTTAGAGCATGCTACCAATGTAGGCGCGATGTTTCGGGATCCGGAAAATGCGCTATTGCCAAACTGGAAACACTTACCTGTGGGTTATCATGGTCGGGCATCTTCGATTATTCCTTCGGGAGTACCAATACATCGCCCAAAAGGACAATTTAAAGATCCAGATATGGAAAAACCGGCTTTTGGACCAAGCCGAAGATTGGATTTTGAATTGGAACTGGCATTTATCACAGGTAAGCAGACCAAGCTAGGAGACTCCATCTCCACTTCAGAAGCTGAGGATTATATTTTTGGATTTGTGCTTTTCAATGACTGGTCTGCACGAGATATTCAGGCCTGGGAATATGTTCCGCTAGGCCCTTTTCTTGGAAAAAGCTTCGCTTCATCGATTTCACCTTGGGTAGTGACTATTGAGGCTTTGGAGCAATTTCGAATTGAAGGACCTGTACAAGAACCTGAGGTGTTGGACTATTTGAAATACGATCGACTAGGTAATTTTGACTTGAAGTTGGAAGTATATATCCAGCCAGAAGGTCAAAAGGCATCCAAGGTTACTACTTCAAATTTTAAATACATGTACTGGAATGTCGCACAACAGCTGGCACATCATACCGTCAATGGATGCAATGTCAATGTAGGTGATATGATGGCCTCAGGTACAATTTCGGGAAAAGATGAAACGGCATACGGTTCCATGCTTGAACTTTCCTGGAAAGGAACTAAGGCTGTGAAGTTAGAATCTGGAGAGGAGCGCAAATTCATCGAAGATGGGGATACCGTAATCATGAAAGGATTTGGTGAAAAAGATGGAATAAGAGTCGGTTTTGGAGAAGTAAGTGCTAAGGTTTTACCAGCTAAATAAATCTAATACTTATAATGAATAGCCTTGGGGATCTCCTCAAGGCTATTTTTTTTCTTTAAATAGTAAATATTCCATAGTCACTATTATTTCAATATAGGAATCAAGGTCGGTCAAATATTTTTAGTGAAAATTGTATTTAAACTTCAGGATTCAATTCTGAATGCTTCATTTTTCTATATATTTAGTTTAAACCTCTAAATACAGTAAATGAAAAATCGATATTTCTTTGGAAGGTCGATTTTTTTGCTGCTTACTTTTTTTGATCTGCAGGACACTAATTTTGAGACCAAGCATCTGTCTGATCGCTATTCAAGTGTTTTTAATGTTTGTTATCATGTAGTTATTAGGTTTTGTTTCTTTAGCGGAGTCACCTCGCAAAGAGCTGCCCACTGGATAATTGGTCTAGTAAAAAAGACTCATTTATTTCGATATGCCAATTGCTCCTCGCCATTCTACCATCTCGGCTAGAAACAGTTGTAGGACCTAGTGAATTACTCAATAATCTATACGAGTGGCTTTTGGAAAATACAGGCCAATTTTACCTATCATCCAAGTGAAAATGGAAGTAATCAAGAAGCTTTTTTTTAGAATAGTTTTGCTGATTTTGAACCACTAAAATGTATTAAATAAAATCTTATATTGAAAAAAAATTCATTTTAATGAGAACTTTCATTCTTATCACCTTCTTAGTTGCAATGTCCTTGACTAGGATAGTTGCAAAACCAATAAATGACGCATTTGCATTGCGTGATACGACAACAATAGATACGGTAATTATGAATATACCTTATCCAGATATTGAAATACTAAAAAGCGATTCGTTGGTATTTCAACTTCCCGATTCGTCTTTTTATGCTAAAAGCGGAAAGGCATTAAGCTATGAAGCATTTCTTTATTCAAATGATACGATCGGTCCACTACCAACTTGGATAACAGTATTGAGTGATAGCATATCATTCTCTGCTAAGATCAAGCCATACGGAATTAAGTCAGCTAGTTACAATTTTATCCTAAAAGCATCCTCTGAGAATAGTTTCGTTACGGATACCCTAGCTATTGAAATTGTTAATGAACCTCCAATATTAGTTAGTCCTTTGGTTGGATTTGTCTTGCAACAAGGGTTTAATTCGATTCAAGTAGATATTTCGGAAACGTTCTTGAGTACTGATGGTGATTCACTTAGCTATTCGGTTTCAAGTTCAACGTCGAGTATAGCCAATGCAGCTTTAGCAGGAACGGTAATTACAATCAACGAAGGGTCAACGGGGCAAAGCGTCATTACGGTTACAGCTACAGATGGCGATGGAGGAGAAATTTCAGATTCGTTTACGGTGATTATTAGAGAGCTTGACAAGGCATTTACATTCACAACAGAAAACACAGGTTCTAATGGATTGATTGACAGTCATGTGCGATCGATCCATGTCGAAAATGAGAATGAATTATGGATTGGAACCGATAACGGTCTTTCTATTTATAACCCAAGTAATGGGACTTGGAGAAGTGAATTGAAAAATGGGGGAAGGGATTCAAATAAAATCCGGAGTATTCAGAAATTACCTAATGGAGACAAAATTCTTTTTGTAGAGCGTGGATTTTGGTTGTACCAATCAAATTCCTTCAAGTATTATGCAGGAAAAAGTAGTCCCGGAACTCAAAATATAATTCCAGAGCTTGGAGAATTTATTGATGTAGCGGCTGTAGGATCCGATAACATGTTTTGGGCTATTGTTTCGACATCTAACGAACGGATGTTGATTAAATTGAATTTAAGTACAATGTCTGTTGAGGTAAATGTGCCGTTAGTTGATGTAATTCCCCCATTTATCTCTATAGTTCTTGATGAGCAAGACAGGCCATGGATAGGGTTATCACGAGGGTTAGTTCATTATACTAGTTCTGATCAGTTAGTTTCTTATAATCAACAGAATGGGTTAAGCAGAAATGAAGTTTACGATGTTGCCTTTCAAAATGGAAAGGTATACGCTGCAGTAAATGGTGGGATCAATGTGTTTGATGGAAGTAATTTCTCAATTATTGATAATCCCGAGTTTTTTCAAAATGATACTAAGTTGTATTTTGATAACTTAGAAAATCTTTGGGCTACTCATAATGGATCAATTTATCAATACCAGGAAACAGAGGGCTGGAAATCAGCAAAACTTGATTTTTTTGGTCCAAATTGGGGTTTTGGATACCCAATTTCAGATATTAAGGTAGATGATCAACAAAGCGTTTGGGTGGCAAGTCGATGGGGATTGGTCAAATCCCCTGATATAAATTCAGTATTTGCATCAAATCCAACAGTTTATAACACTTTCGACGGTCTACCCGCCAATGATGTTTTCGAAATCATTAAAGATGATCTAGGTAATCTTTATTTTCCAACAGCAACCAACGGAATGAGTAAATACGATGGAAAAAACTGGACTTGGACTTATCAGACTTTGCCAAAATCCTCTTCTATTTGGCTTCAAAATACCACTGCGGCTTATGTAACTAGAAATGGATCGATTTGGCTTGGGGGTGCTGGTGCGATTAGCGCTACCTCTGATGGTGGTATCACATGGAAATCTTATCTATCGAATCTATATAGTCCAGGGCAGGTCCCACAGGGTCAGGATGTTGTTTATGATGCTATTAATATGGCCAATGTAAAGACCATAACAGAGGATGCTTCTAATAATATATGGGTTGGAGGTGTGCATTGGGAACAAGATAAGTTGGGTTTAAATAAGTTTGATGGGAGTAATTGGTCAGTATTAAAGGTCCAAGACGGGCTAAAATCTGTATTTATTCAGGAATTATACGGAGATTCAAAAGGTAATATTTGGGTAGGCTATGCAAATAATTATAATGAAATAACTCAAATTAATGCTAGTGGTCAAATGACGCACTTCGCTGAGATCAATCAATCCAATGTCACTAAAATTCTTGAGGATGCCACTGGTAAAATCTGGATAGCCACAGATAGCAGAGGAATTTCAGTTTATGATAATGGCACTTGGATAAAATTTGATTCCCAAAACGGTCTCTTAAATGGCTCTGTTTCAAATATGGTTCGTGATGGACTTGGAAATATTTGGATTTCTTACCTCCCTCAATTAGCGCTAGGAGTGAGTGTGTATGATGGAAGTGAATGGCAGCATTTTACTAAAGAATTCGGAGGTCTCCCTTCAGACCAAATCAATTCGCTGCAGGTGTTGATTACTAGTGGTGGGAACGTTGGTGGAAGAATAAGTGCAACGGATTCTGCTGGATCACTGTTTTTGGGAACTCTTAGTGATGGCGTCGGTCAAATTGATATTTCATCCTTACTCAATAATAGGATAACTGGCGTTAAAAAGAAGGAAGATCTTGCTTTTAAACTTTTTCCAAATCCGGCCGATGACCAGATACAGTTGATCGGAGCATTCGATAAATCGATAAATTTTATAATTATATACGATGTTAATGGGTACGTTTGGTATTCTGCAGACCACTCAGGCGAGTCAATTATCAAACTTAATACCTCAAATCTAAAATCTGGGAGCTACATACTTCAATGGAATAGTGTTAATGGTATTCAAAGAGATAGGTTTCTGAAACAATAAGGATGGGTTAAGCGAAGCACTCTTAAGTTAATGGGGTATATATTTACTGTCCGAAAGACGGTGTTAAGTGAAGGCTACACTTCCTAAGAAGTGTAGCCTTCAAATGAAATTTATTTTTTCATTTAATAATATTTTTTGAAAAATAAATGTCTTAGAAAGTACTTTTTTAATAGCAAATTATTAAACTTAAATAGTTATTAGTTAGTTTTTTATAAAAAAAATTAACTATCCCATTTTGGTTCCCTTTAGTATGATAAGATTTTCGTCTCCATTTTTTTAGGAGATTTTCAGTTACTGTTTTCTTTTTTATTCAACCACACTAAAAATGGCTAAGCTTAAAAATTTATCCATCACCACTCCATTACTTTTTTGCTTTCCCTCTTAAAAGTGAATGGGCAGTTAACCCCATCAGCCTTGATACTCCAATCAATTCTGGAGGCTGGAAAAATGCCGGGGAACTCAACTTTTCAAGAGGGTACATTCTGGCGAAAAATGATGCTAGTTTTTTTTATTTAGCATTCGATGTTCTTGATGATACAGGAAATGACAGTAGCACGAATGATTATTTATGGAGAAGGTCAATCCGTTGGCGTATTCAGTGAGAGTTATATTCTTTCAATGGGGAATTGGGCAGGCTTTGTCAACCGATCAATCCCTTCGACAGGGAGTTGGCGACCTCCCCAGTCCTGTGCATAAAGTTTTGTCTTGGTGGCCTCAGTTCGTACGACTAACGGGTATAACTGGATCGGGAATAACAAAACGCATCGAAATTTGACGCTTTTGCTTTAAAGAACGATTTATAAAACTTTTGAAAACCACTTCTGATAATATGGAAGTGGTTTTTTTATTTTGGCTTTCTAAGTGATTATTTACCGTCGCCTTTTCCAAAGATCTTGTGAAGCAAATAGCCGATTCCAATCAAAAAGTGAAGGATTAAAACTGCCAGAATAATAACGATGGAGGTTTTACTCCTAGTAAGCAATTTCGTAGTCAGCCAAATCAATTACTAGAACTTTTGTCTCAAAGGAAAATAAAAAAGCCAACCGTTTTATCGATTGGCTTTCAGGTATCAAAAATTATTCTTTTGGCTTAATTAAAACCAATTTCTTCCAAACCTTTATGACTAATTTTTATAGCTTCCAATGGGTCAAGACCAAATGTCTGATCTTGCTCGACCAAGTAATATTCCATTCCGGACTTTGCTTTCTCAGCCAAAATCCGCTTGAAATCAATTGAGCCAGTTCCTACGGGAGCAAATTGACCTTCTGGATTCATGTCTTTAACATGCCAAGCGATGAATCTTCCAGGATATTTTTCGAAGTAAGCCAAAGGATCAGCTTCAGCTTTGGTCACCCAAAATAAATCCATTTGGAAATTTACATCCGCTGGATCCGTATTTTCAAGAATATAATCCGCTAATACAGTTCCATCAGCCATTGGTTTGAATTCAAAATCATGATTATGATACAACAACTTCAATCCGGCTTCGCTGCATTTCTTTCCGAGTGTTTGAAGAACTGAAAGAAATTCTTCCTTAGTTCCTTTCATACCCATTCCTTCAGGACCGAAAGTAAACATGCCCATAGGAGGAACTGGAATTACGAAATAACTGATT
>CAWUWQ010000279.1:0-3345 GCA_963926065.1 uncultured Algoriphagus sp. | reverse complement strand
TCCATAGCTCAAGAATCGATAATCACTATCTAAAGCTTCTTGATATATTTTTTTCCAATTTTCCCCTAAAATAGTAGCAATCAAAAGGATTAATGTTGATCCTGGTTGGTGAAAGTTGGTGATCAATCCCGAAACTACTTGATATTGATATCCAGGGAAAATAAAAATCTCTGTAGTTCCCATTATAGTCTCAAGATTTTTTTTCTGCATAAGTTTAAGAATTGCCGAAAATGAGGCTTCAACAGAAGGCAATACTGAGCGTTCTTCGTACGGGAACAACTTCTCAACTTTTAATTCCTCACCTTTTCCTTCAATCAGTTTTACTCCATACCAATAGAGGCTTTCTAGTGTACGTATTGAGGTGGTTCCTACTGCGACGATTTTACCTTGGTGTTTTATCATCGATTCGATGGCTGTGGCAGTGACATGGATTTGCTCACTGTGCATGGGATGTTCGGTCACTTCTTTTGCCTTAATCGGCTGGAAGGTTCCCGCGCTCACGTGAAGGGTGACTTGTGTTTTTTGGATTCCCTTTTGAGCTAGCTGGTCCATAATCTCTTGTGTAAAATGTAAACCTGCTGTAGGAGCGGCCACTGCACCTTCTTTTTCGGAGTACACGGTTTGGTATCGATTCTTATCCGACTCCTCTGCCTTTCGGTTTAGATAAGGGGGAAGAGGAACCTCACCAGTTGCTTGAACTACATCGACGAAAGCGACATTAGGATCATTCCAAGAGAATTTTACTTGTCGTGATACCCGATCTACCAATTCTGCAGAAAGGATCAACTCCTTTTCACCAATAAGGACTTGACCTTTAAGAATCTCTCCAGTCTTCCATTTTTTGGCATTCCCGATCATCGTTTCCCAGGTTACTGGATAGGTTGCTAGCATGATCTCAGGAATCACAGTAGTTGGGGCTAGAGGTTGGAGAAGGAAGATCTCGATTCTTGCACCGGTTTCCCGCTGAAATATCAACCGTGCAGGAATCACTTTGGTGTCATTATATACCAAAAGGGTATCAGCAGGTAGTAAACGTACGATATCGTAAAAGTGTAAATGTGAGATATCCCCATTTTTGTAATGAAGGAGTTTAGAATCACTCCGTTTTTTGAGGGGAAATTTGGCTATTCTATCTTCTGGGAGCGTATATTCGTAAGCTTTTAAATCAATCTTTGGGATATGCATCAAGTCTCTAATTTCAGTTTGCAAATATAGGCCATTCGCTTAATTCCCACTTAAAAACCTCAACCTTCCATGTCTGAGTTACTATCAGTGCGCTTCCAATGGATCAAACGTATTTTAAATTTTCGGTTTGATGCTGGCACTTCCCGTGGTGTTTTGAAGACCAGACCAGTTTATTGGATCAAAGCTTTTGACATCAAAAATCCAGCAATCATTGGTTGGGGAGAGGCAGCACCCCTGATTCATTTGAGTTTGGATGATCGACCTGATTTCGAGGATTATTTAGAAAATGAGCTAAGGGAAATTGAAAAAATTGATTTTGAGTCCAATTCAGTTCAGATTTTAAAGAAACTCAAGGAACATGTGTCTCCAGAGTTTCCGAGTATTCGGTTTGGTTTAGAGACTGCACTCCTCGATTTAATTCATGGAGGAGAAAGGCGGATTTTTCCAGGCGCTTTTTTTGACCGAGCTGATCCGATTCCGATTAATGGCTTGATCTGGATGGGAAGCCAAGACTTTATGGCTGAGCAGATTGAAGAAAAGCTCAATCAAGGATTCGACTGTATCAAAATGAAAATCGGCGCGATTGACTTTGAGCAAGAGTTCGCTTTATTGAGTCAAATCAGAAAGCGCTATTCAAAAGATCAAATTATTCTGAGAGTTGATGCTAACGGGGCTTTTTCTCCTCAAGAGGCATTGAAGAAGTTAGATAGATTGGCAAGTTTGGATCTTCATAGTATCGAACAGCCGATAGCTGCAGGACAAACAGAAGCAATGCGAGCGCTATGTGAAATTACTCCTTTGCCTATTGCCCTAGATGAAGAGCTAATTGGAGTAGAAAATAAAGCAGACTTACTGGACCAGATTTCTCCCCAACATATCATTTTGAAACCAACTTTGCTTGGTGGAATTCTTGAAACCCAAGAATGGATCAAGCTAGCCGAGGACCGAGGAATTGGATGGTGGATGACTTCAGCTTTAGAGAGTAATATTGGACTAAATGCAATTGCCCAATTGGCAGCGAGTTACGATCCTATCGTGCCGCAGGGACTTGGCACTGGAAAGCTTTTTCATAATAATCTGGATTCCCCGCTTGTCATAGAATCAGGTACGATCAACTATAGATCAGAATTGGCTTGGGAAAATCCCAGTTAATTTTTCAAAGGGAAAAGGTAGACAGGTTTATTGACCTGCACTTTCCAATCTGTTTGTGTGAGTATCCCTGAATCACTATCACGCTCAAAAATAACTATATCGTTACTTGCTTGGTGCGCACAAATCAAGTATTTCCCATCTGAAGTTAAGTTGAAGTTTCGAGGCATGATTCCTCCGGAAGAGATTACTTGAATGCGTTCAAAGTCTTGAGTAGCTTCCACTTTTTGAAATACTGAAATGCTATTGGCTTCCCCACGGTTTGAAACATAGACGTGCTTTTCATCAGGTGAAATCCGAACTTCTGCTGCTCCGACTGAACCCTCAAAATTATCAGCCAGTAATGAAAGTCTTTGTCTAGGAATCAGCTTTCCAGCTTCGAAATCAAATATTTCCAGTATGGCAGTAAGCTCCTGTACTACAAAAACAGTTTTTCCATCGGTAGAAAATAGTACGTGGCGAGGGCCATCTCCTAGCTGGGCGTCAAAGGTGGAATAAAGCGATGCGGGCTCATTGTCCGATTGGTTAAAAGCATAGCTGTAAATCTTGTCTGTACCCAAATCGGCGACTAATAAAAACTCTCCATCGGGACTGAATACAGTGCTATGCACATGTGCCTTTTCTTGTCGGCTCTCATTGATGCTTCTTCCATTATGCTGGATTGTTTGAAGATGGGAGAGTTGATTGGAAGGATTCAATTTATAAATGCTCAGACTGCCTCCAGTATAATTAGCAGCAACGACATATTGCTCATTGGGAGAAAATCCGATATAGCAGGGATGATCACCGTAGGAAGGGATTGTATCAAGAGGAGTTAATTTCTCACCGGCTAATCCAAATACCATCAAATTCCCACCATTGATAGTTGCATCTTCTTCCAAAGATATAACCAAGTTTTCGGCACGATTCGCTAAAAGGAAGGAAGGATTATTGATTTTTTCAAAGATGGTTTCCACAGTTAATGAATTATTTTCTGGAGCAAATTTCAATAAGTTAATTCCTTGATTGGTA
>CAWUWQ010000278.1:0-5570 GCA_963926065.1 uncultured Algoriphagus sp. | reverse complement strand
CCTTTCAGTTTTAGCAGGGGCAAATTGCAGAGTTTGAGCTAATACCTGATTTACTGAAGGAAGTTCAAATTCTGTTGGAATATCAAGCTTTACCGCCTCACCAAAAGATAAAAGATCAGCGAAGCCATCTGAATTTTGAGTGCTAGTCCAGATGACTTCAGTAGGAGAAATGAAAGTAACAGATATATCAGAACCGTTAGAACTCAATTGTTCCCATTTTACCGGTTTGCTCCAAGAGTCAAAACTCTCTCCCATTCTTTTACTTATATAAATATCTTTTCCATTTGCCCCTGGAAGCATATTGGAAGAAAAATATAAGTTCTGAGAGTTGATATCATAAAAAGGACTCATTTCCTGCCCAGCTGTATTTAGGTTGCTTCCTAAATTAGTTAGAGGAGACCAGTCTATTACTCCTACTTTTTCACTGAAATATAAATCTTCATTTCCTTTGCTATCGGAACCTTTTCCAGAAAGAAAAATTTGTTTTCCTCCTGTGGCCACTCTCCCAGAGACTTGCCCATTCAAATCTACCAGGCCAGGTAGATTTACCTTTCTGAGAAAATCCCAATCCATTCCAAATTTAGAATATTGATAAAGTCCGACAGAGGAACCTTCTTGGTGATAGACTAGAAGCGTCAAAACATTCTCTAATCCTAAAGTAAAATCATACCCAGATCTACTGAGGTCGGCTCGATGGACTGCTTCTTGCCAAATACCATCAGAACCCCGCTGAGTCATCCAGATATCTCCGGGATCTGTAACTCCTCCGATATTTTCAGGGTGAAATGCTCGGGTAAAGAGCAGTGTATTATTTCCAATCCAAACTGGATTCATATCGTCTTGAGGACTGTTGGCTCCAGAAATTGATTGAACCTCTTGAGAAAAGGAAATTATTGGAAATAAAAAAGCAAGCAGGAATTGCCCGCTTGCTTTTGAAATCCAGTTACTGAATTTTGTCATAATTTATTGATCAAGCACGATGGCAAATACCAATGGAGCAACGATGGTAGCATCAGATTCAATGATGAACTTTGGCGTATTGATTCCCAATTTCCCCCAAGTGATCTTCTCATTTGGAACAGCTCCTGAATAAGAGCCATAAGAAGTAGTAGAATCGGAAATCTGACAGAAATAGCCCCAAAGAGGAACACTCGTACGCTGCAAATCCTGATGTAGCATCGGTACTACACATATTGGGAAGTCTCCTGCAATTCCCCCGCCAATTTGGAAAAACCCTACTTTACTTTCTTCAGTTGCATTATTTGTATACCATTCTGCTAAGAACATCATGTATTCAATACCTGTTCTAACCGTGTGCACATTTTTCACATCACCGCTGATCACGTGACCGGCAAACATATTTCCTAATGTAGAATCTTCCCATCCTGGAACAATGATTGGAATATTTTTCTTTGCAGCTTCAAGCAACCAGCTGTCTTTAGGGTCAATTTGATAAGATTCTTCTAGCTTACCTGAAAGGAGAATCTTGTAAAAAAACTCATGTGGAAAAAAAGCTTCTCCAGCTTGGTCAGCTTTCACCCACTCCTCCAAAATCACATTTTCGATTCTTCGCATGGCTTCCATTTCTGGTATGCAAGTATCGGTTACTCGATTCATATGTCGCTCTAAAAGATCCTGCTCTTGAGCTGGCGTAAGTTCACGATAATGAGGAATTCGCTCATAATAATCGTGGGCAACTAAATTGAATACATCTTCTTCTAGGTTTGCACCAGTGCAGGTAATGATTTGAATTTTGTCTTGACGGATCATTTCCGCTAAAGATATCCCAAGCTCAGCTGTGGACATTGCTCCAGCTAGGGTGACCATCATTTTCCCACCACTGTCAAGATGAGTTTTGTATCCTTCTGCTGCATCAATTAAGGCAGCTGCATTAAAATGTCTATAATTATGCTTTAAAAATTCAGTGATTTTCATTTGTTTTTTTCTGTTTTTAGAGTGGCAAAAATACCCAATTTTGGAACACAAAAAAACCCGGATAAATACCGGGTCTTCTTAATTCGTAATTTTTATTGACAGATTACTTTGTCTGAGTTGTATCTGAAGGAGCTGCTGCGTAATCTTTATTTAGACCTTCAATGATTGTAGGAGTAATGTCAAGTGCATCAGAAGCATACCAAAGTGCTCCACCTCGAGTATAGCTATAGATTACTTCGATATTGTTGGTTTCAGCAAAAGTTTTCATGTACTTCTGCACACGATCATAAACTTCTGCATAAAGCGCTGACTCATCCACAGATAATTCTTGCATCAAATTATCACGATAAGTCATTAAGTTTTGCTCCTTCTTAACTAATTCTTCTTGTTTTGCTCGCTGCTGATTAGGAGTCATATTTCCTCCAGTTTGTTGGAAATTTGCTACTTCTTGTTCGAATCCTCTGGCCCTTCCTTGAAGATCCCCTTCGAATTTTTTTCCTTTTTCAGTTATTTCTCCTGATCTCTTGAGGAAATAATCATACTTATTGATGACGCTATCTGTATATACATAAGCGATTTTCAAATCTCCGGTAACCGCTGATTCAGTTGTTCCATCTGTAGTATTACCTGATTTGTCTGCTTTATCACAGCTGTAGAAAAGAACTGAGGCGAATGCCAATGCTCCAATTAGTTTTAATCCCTTTTTCACTTTTTGATTGTTATAGTTGACAAGGTCGCAAATATAAAGAAAGTATTGAGTTTCCAAATTATCTCACAAAGTCACTTTCTTAAAATGAGTTAAGGCCTAAAAAAATAATTCTTGTGCCAAGCGGTAAACTTGCGTGTGGGCATCTACGATTTTAGATACTTGTGGCGAATACCCTCCTCCCATACAGCATGTGATCGGCACTTTGATTTGCTTGGCATAATTCAAGACCATTAAATCTCGTTCTCGTACACCGGAAAGTGTCAAGCCCAATCTCCCGAGTTTGTCACTTTCCAATACATCAACTCCACATTGGTAGATAATGAATTCTGGTAAAAATTTTGAATTAATCAGCTCTAGATTTTTTGCTAATAAATTCAAATACGCTCCATCTTTTATTCCATCAGGCAACGGACTGTCCAACGAGGACTGTTCTTTCCGATGGGGATAATTTTTTTCTCCGTGCATACTAAAGGTGAAGACATCTTCAGAATTCTGAAATAAAGCTGCAGTTCCATTACCTTGGTGAACATCTAGGTCAATCACTAATATTTTGCTAGCCAGTTGGTTCTCTATCAAATAGTTAGCTGTAATAGCAATATCATTGAGAAGGCAGAAACCCTCTCCATGTTCGTAAAATGCATGATGGGTACCCCCAGCTATATTCATTGCTATACCATATTCTATCGCAAAATGAGCAGCTTGGACAGACCCACCAGCAATGATGATTTCTCGATCAACTAGCGCTTTTGAGAGTGGAAAACCTGTCATTCGAATCTCTGACTTGGATAATGTTAAGTTCTGAAGCTTATCCCAATACGCTGCAGAATGGGTATTTAGAATCCATTGTTCATCCAGTGCTTTAGGCTCAAAGAAATTGGTAGAATCCGCAATCCCCTCATATTCAAGTTGTCCTGGGAGCATCTCATATTTCTCCATCGGAAAGCGATGACCCGCTGGAAGCGGATGTGAGTAGCATTTAGAGTAGGCAATTTTTAACATAAAAAAACACTTGTCTTTGGAACAAGTGCTAGTTAGAATTGTTGGAAATATTTGTTAAATGTCTTCAGAATCCATATCCTCAGATTGGAAAGAATACATAGTATCATCTAATACCAAGGTGTCATCATTGAATTCTTTGACAAATTTTGCGATAGTTGATTCATCTACAAATTCCACGTTGATTCCAGCAT
This sequence comes from uncultured Algoriphagus sp., assembly GCA_963926065.1. Lineage (GTDB taxonomy): Bacteria > Bacteroidota > Bacteroidia > Cytophagales > Cyclobacteriaceae > Algoriphagus. Next base: position 1,736 of record CAWUWQ010000278.1, on the reverse strand, counting down.
CTAAACCTATTCCATAATCGTGATGGGTATCGATATCCACAAATTCTTGGACTTTTACAGTTTCCTCTTCTTCAATTTCCATGATGATTTCAGTAATGAACCATCCTATTTCTTCCTCTTCAGCAGTAAGGGATTTCATATTTCCATTTTCATCTTCCTCATACGTAATTCCTTTAAAATTCGGGAATTTTTTGGCAGCTTTATGCTCAGCTAACTCGTATACCTCGCTCGCATGATGAAGACGAAGTGTATAGAGTGCAGCATCATAAATCACTTCCTTACCTTCATTCATTCCTATAAAATAGAAATTCACAAATTCATCAGTGTTCTCTTCGTCGGGAATAATCTTAAATTGTTTTCCCATTGAATTTAGTTCCTCCCTTAATTTTTCAATTTGGGTAGGGTCAAATCCAGGATTAGTTTGTGTCATAGATCAAAAATTTTAATAAAAAGTACTTGGTTTGAATTAAGCCTCTCTTAACTGTTCTTACAAAAGCTAATCTAATAATATTAATTCCGCAATGGTTGAAGGATATTTTATTAAAAAAATGATTGATGGCAAGGAAAATGATCGCTTTGACAGAAAATTGAAAATTACCTCCAAACCCAAAATTGCAAAAACAATTTCTGCTTTTGCAAATACATCTGGGGGTATCATTTTGATCGGAGTTTCTGACGACAACAGAATTATCGGAATAGATCCTGAAGAAGAGAAATATATGATCAGCTCAACCAATGACCTATTTTGCATTCCTTCTGTAAATATTAAATTTGAAGAATACACCAAGCTGGATTTTAATAAGGAAACAAAAGCACAAAAAGACGTGATCCTTTTGTTAGTAACTGTTGAAAAAAGCCAGAATGGGTTGATTTATGTCAGCGATTTTAGTGGGATAAAAAAAGCATACCATCGGGTAAATGATCAAAATCTCATCATAAAAAACTTTATATCAACTATTTAAAAATAAATTTTGGGAAAACTTCCTGACAAAGATCAGCTTTTTATAATCGGTAGGTTCTGAACCGAATTGAACAATCTTCGTGTTCAAGCCTTATATTTACAATCTAACCTAAAATATCTCGCGAGTGATCATCATTATTTTCTTCTTGTTACATTGGTATTTCTCTATGTTTTGCCAAAGCTTTTTTCTCCATCGATATGCTGCCCATCAGATGTTCTCCATGAATAAGTATTGGGAAAAATTCTTTTACCTCTTCACTTGGCTATGGCAAGGAAGTTCGTATTTATCTCCTAGAGCTTATGCGGTTCTTCACCGCATGCATCATGCCTACAGTGACACTCCAAAAGATCCGCATAGTCCCCACCACACTGAAAATTTATTTACGATGATGTGGAAGACAAAAAATATTTACAATGAATACTTTACATTCAAATTAAAGCCAGAGGAACGATTTTCAAAGGATATTCCTGATTGGAATAAATTTGACAAATTTGCCGACACGATGTTTGTAAGAGTAGCATGGGGATTGCTTTATGTCGCCATCTACGTTCTGTGTATTTCGGTATTTGATTTAGCAGGCACCCATTGGTGGATGTACTTTTTGTTACCTATTCATTTAATGATGGGCCCAGTTCACGGAGCCATCGTAAATTGGAGTGGTCATAAATACGGTTATGCAAATTTTGACAACAATGATAAGTCTAAAAACAGCTTACTTCTTGATGTTTTAATGCTCGGAGAGCTCTTCCAGAATAATCATCATACGCTTCCTAA
>CAWUWQ010000277.1:0-4271 GCA_963926065.1 uncultured Algoriphagus sp. | reverse complement strand
AACTTTGAGCTTCTCAGATGCTGATTTCAAAGCTAGATCTTCAAACAGAGAGGTTTATGATCTAATCGAATCAGATTTAAATACTGCGATTGGTTTACTTCCTGTAGCAGTAAAAGGTACCGCTGGTATTTACAGAGTGACCAAAGGTGCTGCTGAAGCATTACTAGCCAGAGTTTACCTGTACGATTCTAAGTTCTCTGAAGCTGCCGCTATGGCATCTCAAGCGATGGCTACCTTCGGCCTAGCTAACGATGGCACTGGTCTAGCTTCACCTGCGGATTATGTATCAAGCTTCTCTACGTACCCAAACCCTGAATCACTTTTCGAAGTTGAAATCAGATCAGTTGATTGGTCAACGGTAGATGGAGTGAATAACTCAATGTGTACGCTAACGTCAAACGTGTTTAGTAGTGCCCAATTTATTGTCACTGCTTCTAATGAGTTACTTGATGCTTACGAGACTGGTGATGTTCGAAGAGATACTTGGGTAGCAACTACAAGATCTGGTGCTGCTGGAACGGTATATAGATCAGCTAAGTGGTTAGGTACAAAAGGTGACTTTCTCGAGAATCTACCTATCATGAGAGCAGCGGAGCTTTATCTAATCAGAGCAGAAGCAAGATTCAGAACTGATGCTGCAGGAGCAAGGTCTGATTTGAATGCGCTTCGAAGCAAAAGAGGTTTAGCTGCAGTAGATGCTGGATTGGTGGGTGACGCATTGTTTGCTCAGATTTTGAAGGAAAGAAGACTTGAATTTGCAGTGGAAGGTCATAGATGGTTTGACTTGAAGCGGAATGGTTTGACTATTTCAAAGGCAGGTAATATCGAAGCTGTTCCTTATTCAGATTACAGATTACTGGCTCCTTTACCTCAGGATCAATTGATCTTAAATGAGCTTTTGGTGGACAACCCAGGCTATAAATAAAAATTGGAAAAATCATGAAAATCAATAAAATATATATATTCCTTGCAATGCTTGTCGCTACGTTGACAACCACTGCTTGTTTTGACGATCAAGGTTCGGATACGCTCTTTGGTGGGAATCAAGTCGAGTTTAATGCAGGAAATCTTCCAAATGGATTGGCTGTTACGCAAGTAAGAAGTAGTCCTACGCAGACTAATGTGGTAGATATCCAAGTAAATAGAGTTTCGACTTCTGCTACTTCAGCTGTGACTATTAATCTGGAAGCAGATCCAACTTCGACTGCTGTTAGTGGAGTTCATTACAGACTTGATGCTACCTCAGTTACAATTCCTGCTGGATCGTATGTTGCAACTATTCCGCTAACAATCCTTACAGGAAATATTGAGCCGACAGAAACTCCAAATTTGGTGTTGAAAATGACCTCTGCTACTGGTGCTGAGATATCAGCTACGTATGGCGCTTTGACAGTTCGTATTCGAGTAGTATGTCCGTCAAGTATATCAGTGGCTGCGGATAAGTGGAAAGCTACCGGTACTTCAGGGTATGGTACTTTCACTGCTGATGTGACAGTGACACCACTTGCTAATGGGCAGTATGTTATCTCTGATATTTCAGCAGGTCTTTATAAGGCTTTCGGATTTGCGACTACTCAAGAGGTAATTTATTCTGATAACTGTAACAAACTTACTTTTGTGGGAATAAGAGCAACTCAGTTTACGATTACAGCTCCAGTTGTAGAACCAAAAGTTGGATCATGGGATCCTGCTACGAAAACTATGACGGTATATTGGAGTGATGTTCCTAACGAAATTGATGGTAAGTCTGTATTAGTAAAACAATAGTATTATTTATTTGAAAAAAGGGAGGGGAAACTCTCCTTTTTTTTTGTCTTTTAGAGTTATTTTTTCAAAAACTCATAACCACTTCGACTTTATTAGAGTTAAAAAATAGGAGATCTACTTTGGGCCTTTAGTTAGATTAAAAAAAATAGAGATATATATGAGAGTTTTTTTCACTCTTTCTTTTCTTTTGAGTTCAATTTTGGTTTTTGGCCAAGCTGAAAATAATAAAAGACAAAAACTTGCAGATGCAAAAATTGAGGTTGAGAATTCACTTTTAAAAAATCTTAATAAGTTTAAGTTTACTCAAGGGATTTTAAATAGAGAGTATCATTTTTTAAATGAAGATTTGTCCTTCACATTAGAAGATGGATTCAAATCAAAAATCCAATACTTAGATGAAACCGGGTTCCCAACTATTTTTATTCCTCATAATTTAAATGCGGCTGTAACTACCGGGGCCAATAATTTGCAACCAGGTGGCACCTTAGGTCTTAGTCTTACGGGTAAAGGTCTCGTTGTCGGGATTTTTGATCAAACAAGGCCTAAGCCTGATCATGTTGAATTTCAAGGAAGATTAACCCAAATAGATGGTTCAACCGAGGTGTTGAGTACTCATTCAACGCACGTTTCAGGAACTATATTGGCGGCAGGGATTAATCCAGCTGCAAAGGGAATGGCTTATGAAGCTACTGGATGGTCTTTTAATTGGGATAATGATGCATCAAAAATGTTTGGAAATGCTTATGATCCTGACTCAAAACCCAATGGGTTTTTGGTTTCGAATCATTCTTATGGAGTTGGTTTAGGTTGGAGTGGCTCAACTTGGATAGGAAATCCAGCTATAGATCCTAAAAAAGATTACCGATTCGGGTTTTATTCTTCCAAAAGTCAAGCAATTGATGATTTAATTTATTCAAGGCCATATTATAGTGTAGTTTGGTCCGCTGGGAATGACCGTGATGATAGAGGTGATGGAACAAGAGATCCCGATGGCCCGGAGGATACTATTGGTCCAGAAGGAGTTGCAAAGAATAACTTTACTATCGGAGCAGTAGAGAGTGTGCTTAACTATTCTAATCCGCTAGATATTAAAATGAGTAGTTTCTCATCATGGGGACCTACTGATGATGGCAGAATCAAACCTGATTTGGTTGCGATGGGGGTAAATGTATTTAGTGCTTCAATCAGTGGCGGTAATGATTCCTATGCTAGTCAGAGCGGCACCTCTATGGCGGCGCCAAACGCTACTGGCTCTTTATTTTTACTGCAAGAATTATTTTCTCAGCGTAACTCAGGGAAATTCATGCTTGCTTCAACCTTGAAGGCTTTGGCAATCCAAACCGCAAAAGAAGCAGGTCCTGCACTGGGTCCGGATTATATGTTTGGTTGGGGTTTATTGGATGTATCTGCGGGAGCTGAAATAATTCTAAAAGAAGATGGCGCTTCAAATGTCATAAGAGAAGAGATTTTGGGTGAGGATGAGGTTTTTGAATTTGAGTTTGTCTCAGATGGAATTCAACCGATACGTGCGACCCTTGTTTGGACAGATCCTGCTGGCACACCTCCTGGTGCTGCTTTGAATCCCACAGATAGAATGCTCGTGAATGATCTTGATTTAAGGATTTTTGATGAGGATGGAAAGGAGTTTTTTCCTTGGACTCTAGATAGAAGTAAAGGGGCTGCAGCTCAAGGGGACCAATCCAGAGATAATATTTTGGATAATGTAGAGCAAGTAATGATTTCTTCGCCTCAGTCAAAAAAATATAAAGTTCAAGTTTCTCACAAAGGAGATTTAAAGTTTGGAGTTCAGCAATTTTCCTTAGTCTTTACAGCTGGTGTACTGGATGCTGCCGACGAGACTTTATATTGGATAGGGAATTCGGAAGGTGATTGGAACAATACTTCAAATTGGTCATCAACTTTAAATGGCCCATCTGCAAATAAAATCCCGAGCGAGGCTAGTAGAGTAGTTTTTGAAGGTGGAGCCTCCGGTAATCTATTAGTTAATTTCCAATCAGATGTCAATGTTTTTAGTATTAATCTATTCGGAAATCAATTGGTGACCTTTGATCTGAAAGGAAATGATATCAAAGTATCTAATGGATTTAGAGTAAGTAATCAAATCACAGATATAAAAAATGGTAAGATTATTTTCAATAATTCCACCAATAACGACCAGTTGGTAGAACTTGGTAAAGCAATTTTTGACAATGTGTTACTTGAGTTTTCTTCAGGAAGTTGGCAATTAATTGAAGTGGAGAAATTAGATCAAGTTCTTATTTCTAATGCTAATATAAAAGTAGGATTTGGGGAATTGAATTTGAATTCATTGACTCTATCTGGTTCATCAACAATTTCGGGGATTGTAAATACTATAAAGTTTAGTAGAGTTTTGTCGATTTCGAATACCGCATCTTTTAAAGAAGGAATAGCCTTAATTTTTAACGGTACCTCCGGCCAATTTGAGAATAATTCCTCTATTGAATTTGATTCTTTAAAAATTG
>CAWUWQ010000276.1:0-6801 GCA_963926065.1 uncultured Algoriphagus sp. | reverse complement strand
TGAAGGAAAAGGTCCACTTTCCCGATTGGACCACAGATGATCGAAAGAATTATACCATTCGTTCTTTCCGCATTTTGGCCGAATTACTTCCTGAGGGAATTGATGGGGGCATATCCACCTCCCCGATTTCATATCGACATTGGTTTAAGGCAGAAGCGGAGCTAACCCAAGCAATGGAAACGGCGACCAAAAATTTATTGGAAGTAGTCGTTGAACTTGTCGCTATTGAAAAGGAGTCGGGGAAGTTTTTGCACCTAGATATAGAGCCCGAACCAGATGGCATTCTTGAAAACTCGGATGAAATGATCTGGCTTTATACCGATTGGTTGCTTCCGATGGGCGTTCCAGTCTTAGGCAAACAATTGGGTATTTCAGAAGCTGATGCGGCCCAATTAATCAAAAGACATATTCAAGTTTGTTACGATGTATGCCATTTTGCAATTGTATATGAGGATCCTGCGGAGACTTTTGCGAAATTTTCTGCACAAGGAATCCAAATCGGAAAGATTCAGATTTCAGCCGCTCTAAAAATTTCAATACCTGAAAGTGTTTCCGAGCGAGTTGAAATTATTCAAAAACTCCAACCTTTTGTAGAATCAACCTACCTCCATCAGGTGGTTGGAATCGATGAAAATCAGCGATTAACTTCGTATTCAGATTTACCAGTAGCCATTGACAAGTTGGCAGAAATCAAAGACCAGGAGTGGAGAATTCATTTTCACGTCCCTGTTTTTTTGGAAAATTACGGAGCCTTATCTTCCACTCAGTCCGCAATAAAACTTGTGCTCAATCAAATTTCAAACAATCCTGAAATTACCAATCATCTGGAAGTAGAAACTTACACTTGGGAGGTATTGCCAGAAGACACCAAGTTGAGTTTGGGCGAATCGATCAGCAGAGAACTGGGCTGGGTAATCAATAATATGTCCTGATATGAAAAAAACGGTAGTGATTAATGTTGTTGCACTTTCCTCTCGCGTCATTGGGGAGCACACTCCGTTTTTAAAAAGCTGGATTGAAAAGCGGAAAAAATCCATCGTTGAGCCTGTACTTCCAGCTGTTACCTGCGCTGCGCAATCTACTTACCTTACTGGCAAGATGCCAAGTGAAACCGGGATTGTGGGCAATGGCTGGTATTTTCGGGATGAGTGCGAGATCAAGTTTTGGCGCCAATCCAATCACTTGGTTCAATCCGAAAAGATTTGGGATGTACTTCGTAAAGAAGATCCAAGCTTTACCGTTGCCAACATGTTTTGGTGGTACAACATGTATTCCTCGGCGGATTTTGCAGTGACCCCAAGACCGCTATACCTTCAGGACGGACGCAAAATGCCTGACTGTCATTCTCAGCCCATGGAGCTTCGAGATAGATTACAGAAGGAGTTGGGCACTTTTCCTCTTTTTTCATTTTGGGGACCAAATGCCAACATTGAATCTACCCGATGGATTGCTAATGCGTCCAAGAAGGTTGACGAATGGTATAAGCCAAGCTTAAACTTGATTTACCTCCCGCATCTTGATTACGGTCTGCAGAAGTATGGGATTGATTTTGAAAAAATTGCCCCGTTGCTCAACGAAATTGATGCTATTTGTGATGACCTGATTACTTATTTTGAAAGTCAAGGAATCGAGGTAGTATTGCTATCGGAATACGGAATTACCTCTGTAAATAACCCTATTCATCTCAATCGGATATTTAGAGAAAAAGGATGGATAGAAATAAAAGATGAATTAGGAAAGGAAACCTTAGATGCTGGTACTTCCAAAGTTTTTGCAATCGCCGATCATCAGGTTGCTCATATTCATGTCAATGATTTGAGCTTACTCTCAGAGGTTACCACTTTGTTGGAATCAACTCCGGGGATTCAATTGGTTTTGGATGAAGAAGGAAAAGTTGCCCATGGATTAGCGCATGAACGTGCCGGAGAATTGGTTGCGGTGGCAGATGCTAACTCCTGGTTCACCTATTATTTCTGGCAGGATGATGCAAAAGCTCCGGATTATGCAAGATGCGTGGATATCCATCGCAAACCCGGCTATGATCCAGTGGAATTGATTCTGGATCCTGCGATCAAGATTCCTTTGCTGACGGTGGGAGCAAAAGTCCTAAGGAAAAAGCTCGGGTTCCGCTACCTGATGGATGTAATCCCGCTTGATGCCAAATTAGTCAAAGGAGCCCATGGACGGATTCCAGAAAACGATCTGGACAAGCCAATTTTTGTAAGTTCGAAATCAGTGGGAAAGAATCTTGCTCCTACGGCCGTTTTTGAGGAGATATTGAAAGTGATTCGGTAAACTTTAATGCTCGCAATGACGCGGCGGTGCAGCGGTTGAATTAATGAAAACACTTAGATTGGCCTATAGCCCATAGCGGTAAGCACTTCTAGAAACATTTCGAATTGTCCCTCACGCTGCGTCGCCGCGAGAGAAAAGACCCTGACCCCGCGAGAGATGGAAAGCATTCCTTATTTTTACAAAAAAACATTCCATGAGAACTTTCAAGCCGCTATTTTTTTTCCTGATTTTGCTACTTGCTTTCGCATGCGGGAAAAAAGAGGCGACTTGTGAATTGGATGAAGCCATTTTGAACCAAGAGGTCAACCTTAAAATCACACGTTTGGAAGATGAGTTTTTTGGGGCAAAGACAGCAGAGGATTACAAATTCTTGATGGAGAAGCATCCCGAATTTGTCAAAGAATACTTGCAATTGGACCTATATCCCAATCAGGATTCACTGATCTCAGCCCTCTTTACCATCCACCAAGATTCCACTATGCGGATCTTGTACGATTCGGTCAAATTGGAATTTCAGGACTTTGGCAAAATCGAGAAAGACCTTGAAAATGCTTTTAAAGCAATTAAATACAATTTTCCGGAATTTCAGATTCCGAAAGTTTACACATTTGTTTCGGGCTTTAATTCCGATTTGATAGTCACGGAAGAGTTAATTGTAATCGGCCTGGATTACTTTTTACCGGTAACTCATACTTTTCAGCCAGACCAACCACGCTACTTGGCTAATCGATACGAAGCCCCTTACATCGTACCTATGCTGGTGACGGTCATTTCCTCTCGATTCAATGCTACTGATCCGGGAGATAACACCTTGCTAGCGGAAATGATTTATTATGGTAAATCCTACCATTTTACAAAGGCGATTTTGCCATGCACCTCAGATCAATATATCATCGGTTACACTCCTGAAGAGATCGCCGAGTCCTTTGACAATGAAGAATACATCTGGGCGCATTTTGTGGAAAATGAATTGCTTTATGAAACGAATCCCTTTGAGCTCCGAAAATATGTAGGCGAAGCCCCCTTTACGGATGCGATCAGCACTAAAGCTCCCGGAAGATTGGGGCGATGGTTAGGCTGGAATATCGTAGAAGATTATGTGGTGAATAACGAGATCTCACTCGCCGACTTGATGGCGGAGACTGATGCCGAGAATATATTTAGGCAGTCAGGATATCGACCTCGTCCCCCTGCGCGCTAGGGCTGGCATCAGGATCTAGGACATGGACTAACCTGGAGACAGCTAATTCTTTTGAAAAATAACTTTTAGCCAGTTTGCGACTATTTCTGCCTATTTCTCGAATTTTTTCTGGATTATCAGCCAGTTCTGCAAGTTGTGCAAAAGCCTTATCAAGCTTGCTAGGCAGGCAGGATATTCCCAAATGATTGGCTGTCATTAAGTCGTAAACCCAACCTTTATGGTTGATGATTACTGGCTTTCCGGCCGCAATGGCATCAAAGAATTTATTTGGACTGTTGGTCTTCAATACCGGAAGATGAGCGAAGGAAATCCAGGCAAAATCTGCCAAAGACAGTACTTCATTCACACAAGCCTTATTTCCAAAAGGAATAAAAATGACGTTTTCAAGCCCTTTTTCCTGAGCGAGTTGTTCCAAAAATACTCGATGACTTCCTGCTCCCATGATTAGAAATTGCCAGTTTTTCTTTTGCTGAAAGGCTAATTCTGCCAAATCGATCAATTCTTCTACGGCATTCACTCTCCCCAACGCACCTGTATAGGCGATCGTGAAGCGCTCTTCTAACCCATACTTTTTAAGGATCGAACCAGATTTTGGAAGGGGTTGGAATTGCGCCAAATCCGAGAAATTTGGGATGAGATGAAGCGAACTTTGAGGGCTGATCGTTCGAAGATGATTGGCTATCCCAGGAGACAAAGCGACCAGGGATAGTGCATTTTGATAGATTTTTGCTTCAAGATTTTGAAGATATCTGATCAATAGGGGGTTTCGAATTGCTCCAACTTCTATGGGAGCCCTTGGCCAAAGGTCCCGTACTTCAAAAATATAAGGAATCGCCAGTTTCTTTTTTGCCCAAAGACCAATTAATCCAGTCGTCAAGGGGGTGGAACTGATATACAATAAGTCTGGACGTTTGAGTTTTTTTAGTAAAAGCTTACTCTTTTTCACAAAATCTATAAATGCCCAAATTCGCTTCAAATAGATGAATTTCTGATCATATTTTACTGGCAAGTAATGCACCTTGATTCCGTCGATCCAACGCTGATCATAGGAAGGAATATTGCCCGTCGTGATCAGTTCCACGTCATGTCCCGCCTGAACAAGGCCCTTGGCAAGATGATAGGAGCGAACTGCTCCGCCTTCTTCTGGGGTTTTGAAGTATTGGTGAATGTAGATGATCCTCATAGCTCATTCAATTTGGCCCAATCTGCCAAAAGGAACAAATTATAGAGGATTAAAAAATGATGTTTGGCAGCTTGTTTCGGATTTTTTAATAACTCCCGCATCTCTTGAGGCATCAATTCACCATGGGTATTTTCAAAATTCTTTAGCGTAGCAAAGACCCTTTTTGAAACCGGACCATCAATCGAAAGCCACTCTTCCAGCGGCAGCCCAAATCCAAATTTTTTGCGCTTTGCGATCCAACCTAAGTCCAAGTCTTCCAAACAGCTTTTGATCCAGACTTTACCTTTCAGGTCCTCCTCGTTTGAAACTTGATTCCAAAGGCTGATCATTCCAGCATCCAAATAAGGTGATCTACCTTCGATTCCGTGAGCCATAAGTGCATTGTCTTGAATACGAAGCACATCTTGGACTAAATAATTTCGGCGGTCAAATTCTAGGGCATTTTTATAGGAGAACTCCTTTTCTGGAAACAGTCGCTCATAATCGCCAAAAAGGTCTTTCGGCACTGGCATCAATGAAGAGAAATTAATAAATGTTCTTCGTGAATCCGGATGAATAGCACTGAAAAATTTCATCCATTGCCTGCCTAGGGGAAGTTTCTTTGCCAAAGTGTTTATTAAGAGTAGCAGTCCTTTTCTTTTCAGGTAAAAATCAAAAGCGGCATGTCGCTGATAGCCTCCCCAAAGCTCATCTGCTCCTGCTCCAGAGATTAAAACTTTCACCTCTTTTTTTGCTTCTTTGCCGATCATCCAAGTCAAGAATCCCGCAGAATCACCAACGGGCAAATCTACGCTAGTTAGGTACTCCTCCCAATTGGCCAGAAACTTCTCCTGATCAATGTTAATCAGATGATGATCTGCTGGAAACTGCTGTAAAAATTGTTTGGCAGATCTACTATCCGAATACTTTTTTTGGTAGCGATCCTCTAGTCCTATAGTATACACTGGAAGTTTAGAAGCTGATTGCTTGTACCAAATCGCATAAAGCAAAGAACTATCAGCTCCGCCGCTGAGCTGAAGTCCCAAAGGAACGTCGGCATGAAACTGATTTTGGACTGCTGATTCTAGTCGGGTTTTGAATTCTTCCGCACTTGGAGGCACTTTATTTTCCTGGGGATTCCCGATAGAATTCCATCGAAAGGTTGAATGCTGATAAATTGTACTCGATCGATCGGGCTTCCATTCTCGAATCCCTCTGAAAAATGTTTTGCCTGGCAAAGGTGCTCTCAAGTAGAAATAATGGTTTAATTGCTCAGAATCTAATGCCGAAGGTTTCAATTTTCGAATTCCTCGAGTATCAGAAGAGATGATCAAACGATCGGGATCTTGTGCATAGAAGAGGGGCTTTTCGCCTGTTTTATCTCGAGCGACTAGAATAGATTTTTCGATGGTGCTCCCAAGAATAAGCGAAAACATCCCCTCAATTTTTTCCAATCCTTTAATTCCAAAGAGGCGAAGCCAGTGCATTAACACTTCTGTATCTGAATTAGTAATCAGATTTACACCCATTTTTTGGAGTTGCTTTCTGAGGGCCTTGTAATTATAGACCTCTCCATTCCAAATCAAAAAATAGTCGCCATCAGGTGACCAGAAGGGTTGATCCGCATCCACACCGGGATCTATTATTTTCAATCGGTTTACCCCAACCCAGATTCCAGGCCAAGGACTGAAAAGTGCTTCTTGGTCTGGTCCGCGATGCGCAGCGGGGGCCATTAGGTTTCCCATTGCAATTTTATTGGCGCCTTTGCCCCAAATCAGATGAATTCCACACATGGCTACTTAGCTGGTTTTGGGCTGGATAGATTCTTTTTTTCAAAATATCTGCAGAACTGTGTGATCGTGCAGGATTCACATTTCGGTGTTCTGGCCAAGCATACATAACGTCCGTGAAGGATTAGCCAATGATGGGCTATGTGGACATACTGTTTTGGGATATGTCTAATGAGTTGTTTTTCTACCTAGTCTTACGGAATGTATATCCTTGTTAAACTTTGCTTTGCTTATCGCTCTTTGCCGGATTGATTCCATGTGATCGCGGTTATCCTTCCAGCGATTCTTTCTGATGTTGGCTAATCGATAACGATAGGATAGTTTTCTTTTAGTCATAGGTGGTAGATGTTTGG
>CAWUWQ010000275.1:0-6244 GCA_963926065.1 uncultured Algoriphagus sp. | reverse complement strand
TGATGAGCCTGGTCATCAAGAACTCTGTGATCGGGAACAAGCTTACTTTCTAAAAGCGATTATGGAAAATGTAGATTTGACAAATCATTTGGATGATGCAATCAACAGTTTGAAGATTGCTTTCGCTTGTGATGAATCTGTAAAAACCGGTGAAGTCGTAAAACTCTAGGTTCCTCCTATTTCCGTTTGCCAACTCGAAGGAGATCGGTATATTTCTTTTTTACCCAAGCTATGAAAAATAAGACAGTAGTAATCACAGGAGGCGCGAGCGGAATTGGCTTGGCAATGGTCAAAAAATTCGCTGCAGAAGATTGGAGCGTGTTTTTCATTGATACGAATCAAGTTGAGGGTGAAAAAGTTGAAAAAGAGTTAAAAGAAAAAGCCTATTCTGTTTCCTTTCTAAACTGTAATATCACTCATTCAGCAGCAGTCAAAGCGGTTTTTGAGGCGATTCCAGGCAAAATAGATACCCTCATCAATAATGCAGGTATTTCCCATATTGGGAAGGTTGAAAATACTAGCGAGGAGGATTTTGAAAAGCTTTTCCAGGTAAATGTAAAGGGATCATTCCTTTGCATTCAAGCTGCACTTCCAAAGCTAAAGCAAGATGGTGGCGGTTCGATTTTAAATATGGCATCTGTCGCGGCAACTATTGGGATTCCTGATCGATTCGCTTATAGTATGACCAAAGGCGCAATGCTCACCATGACCCTGAGTATTGCCAGAGATTATGTAGCGGATGGGATTCGATGCAATTGTATTTCTCCGGGACGGGTTCACACCCCATTTGTTGATGGATTTATTGCCAAAACCTACCCAGGCCAAGAAAAGGAGATGTTTGAAAAATTAGCTTCGACACAACCAATTGGAAGAATGGGTTCCCCTGAAGAGATCGCTGAACTTGCTTATTTCATCAGTTCTGATGCTGGTGGCTTTATTACAGGGAGCAATTACAACATCGATGGTGGATTTATGGGATTGAAGATGTGATGTGTGGATTGAAAGATTTGAAAATTGTAAAATCAGCTTCAAGACAACAGAGCAGAATTTATCCATGGAGCATACTTTCTCATTTTACAGAATACTAACTTCATGAATCCTAATGCTAACTTCTTGGCTCCTGATTCTCGGCTCAAAAACAAAAAACTAATAAACTAACCTTATGAAACTGATACGATTTGGCGAAGCCGGAAAAGAGAAAGCTGGAATTCAAGATGTAAATGGCAGGAATCTAGACTGCTCTGGCTTTAATGCGGATTGGAATGAGGACTTTTTCACAAATAACGGATTGGCAAGATTGGAAGAATGGCTGAAGGAAAATCAGGAAAATTTAAATCCAATCCCTCAAAATTCGCGGATAGGATCACCCATTGCACGTCCTTCCAAAATCATCTGCATCGGTTTGAACTACCTCAAACATGCACAGGAAGCAGGAATGGCAGTACCGGAGGTTCCGATCATTTTCATGAAAGCCACTTCTTCGCTTTCAGGACCATTTGATCCAATATTGATCCCAAGAAACTCAATTCAAACTGACTGGGAAGTAGAACTAGCGGTGGTAATAGGGCAGCGCGCCAAGTACGTCTCCGTAGAGAATGCGATGGATTATGTGGCCGGCTATTGCTTGCACAATGACGTCAGCGAGCGAGACTTTCAGCTGCGGCATGGCGGTCAATGGGTAAAAGGAAAAAGTGCTGACAGTTTTGCTCCCCTTGGGCCATTCTTGGCCACTCGAGAAGAAATCAAAGATCCACACAACCTTCGTCTATGGCTTAAACTAAATGGAAAAATACTACAAGACAGTAATACTTCAGACTTGATATTTGACCTTCCTACGATCATTTCGCATTTGAGTCAATACATGACCCTACTCCCTGGAGATGTCATCTCCACAGGTACTCCAGCCGGAGTAGGAATGGGCTTGAAGCCCGAGCCTAAATATTTAGTGCCCGGAGACATTGTCGAGTTAGGAATAGATGGACTGGGGATTTCAAGACAAGTGGCGATGAATGATCCGGAAGCATGAGATTAGATTCCCATCAGCATTTCTGGAAGTATGATCCCAAACGACAGCCCTGGATCAATGAAGAAATGAAAGTGATTCGGAAAAACTTCCTACCAGAAGATCTTTTACCATTGATGGAGCAGACCAAAATCGAAGCATGCATAGCAGTTCAGGCTGACGAAAGTATCCGAGAAACTGCCTTTTTGTGTGATTTGGCTCTGGAATATGATTTTATCAAAGGCGTGGTCGGCTGGGCAGATTTAGGTTCTGATGATTTGGATAAGGATCTCGATCAATTTGCTGATCAGGTCAAACTGAAGGGCTATCGCGAAGTACTTCAATCCAAAAATGTGGATTATATGCTTCGCCCAGAGTTTATAAGAGGAATTAATAAACTTGGAAAAAGAGGCTATACCTACGACATTCTAATCTTTGCAAATCAACTGGAAGCCACCTACCACTTTGTAAAAAAAGCTCCGGAACAACCATTTGTAATCGATCATTTTGCAAAGCCAAAGGTAAAACTAGGCATCTGGCGTGAATGGAAAAAAGAGCTAAGTCTCCTCGCTGAGCGGGATTATATCTTTTGCAAACTCTCAGGAATCATTACCGAGGCAGACTGGAAAAAGTGGAGAAAAGAGGAGGTAAAAGTCTACCTAGATACCGCACTCGAACTCTTTGGCCCAAAGCGATTGATGTTTGGCAGTGATTGGCCCGTTTGCTTAGTTGCTGGTCAATATGAGCAAGTTTTGGAAATTATTGAGCGATTCATCCAGCCTCTTTCCCAAAGCGAAAAAGCTCAAATCATGGGCGGAACGGCGATGGAATTTTATGGAATAAAGTCCTAACTTATCAATCGATATACACCTAATCCTCATGAATTTAAATCTTAAAGACAAAGTTTTTTTAATCAGCGGAGGTGCAAAAGGAATTGGCGGGGCTATTTCAAGCGGCCTTTTAGAAGAGGGGGCGATTCCAGTGATTATCGATCCGGATGAAAAGGCAGGAGCCGAACTGCTGAAGAATTGTCGAGGACTCCAGATCCCAATTCTACTTTCTTCCGAGAAAGATGCCAAAATGGCTGTATTAAAGACAATTCAAACCTTTGGAAGAATAGATGGAATTGTAAATAACGCTGGAGTCAATGATGCCGTGGGTTTGGAAAACGGAAGCCCAAAAGCATTCGCTGATTCCGTGGCCAGAAATCTAAATCATTATTATGAATTGGCACATTTTGCCTTACCACATATCAAATCGAGCAAAGGAAGCATCGTCAATATCAGTAGTAAAACAGCCCTAACTGGGCAAGGAAATACATCTGGCTACACCGCTGCAAAAGGCGCAATACTTTCCCTTACCCGTGAATGGGCAGTGGAGCTTCTCCCCTATCAAATCCGCGTCAATGCGGTGATTCCTGCCGAAGTAATGACACCAATGTATGAAAGCTGGATCCAGACTTTTGAAAACCCACAAGAAAAATTAGCTAGCATCACGTCAAAAATACCATTAGGAAACCGAATGACTACCCCTGAAGAAATCGCGGCAATGGTTATCTTCTTACTTTCTGATAAAGCCAGCCATATCACTGGCCAGCAGCTCCATGTAGATGGTGGATACACCCATCTTGACCGCACCCTATGAATCCCAAAACCTCTCTTGTCCCAAAGGAATTGATCCTTCCCTTTATATTGATCACTTCTTTATTTGCCCTTTGGGGGTTTGCCAATGACATTACCAATCCCATGGTTGCGGCATTCAAACGAGTCTTGGAATTGAATAATACCCAAGCTTCATTTGTCCAACTGGCCTTTTATGGAGGGTACTTTACTATGGCCTTGCCTGCGGCTTTTTTCATTAAAAAGTATTCCTACAAAACTGGGATTCTCTTAGGTCTAGGTTTATACTTTCTAGGAGCGATGCTTTTCTATCCAGCGGCAGCTTGGGGAAGCTATGGCTTCTTCTTGGCTTCACTTTACATACTTACATTTGGATTGGCATTTCTAGAGACTACCGCTAATCCATACATTCTGTCTATGGGACCAGAATCTACAGCCACCCAACGACTAAATCTTGCTCAGGCATTCAACCCAATGGGAGCTTTGGCAGGATTATTTGTAGCCAAAGAATTTATCCTCAATGCCCTACAATCAAATAACACTAACGCAGAGGGGGACATCATTTTCAACTCCCTGGATGAATCTGCCAAAGCAGTGATCAGAACAGCTGATCTGATGGTTATTCGAGATCCATATGTAATGCTGGGTTTGGTTGTGTTGGGCATCTTGGTTGTGATTGCAATGGCTAAAATGCCTGAAAGCAAAGATTCCAATTCCAAAGTAGATTTTAAGAATACCATGCGTCGCCTATTGAAAAATCGAAACTTTGTGGAAGGTACCCTCGCTCAGATGTTTTATGTCGGGGCACAGATCATGGTTTGGACTTATATATATCAATACGCCGAAGTCCTTGGCATCAGCAATGCGGAAGCGGTTAATTTTGGCTATGCTGCTTTGTTGGTTTTTCTCGCAGGCCGATGGATTTGCACTTTTCTGCTACGATTCATCCAGCCAAGTAGATTATTAACTATTTTTTCAATTCTGGCTATTTTATTTACGACTGGAGCCATCTTCTTACCTGGAATGGCTGGGCTTTATAGCTTAGTCGCGATCTCATTTGCGATGTCACTGATGTTCCCTACGATTTATGGGATCGCACTCGAAGGACTAGGTGAAGACTCCAAATTTGCAGCGGCATATCTCGTCATGGCAATCGTGGGAGGCGCAATCATGCCGACCTTACAAGGAATGATTTTAGATCTTGGCGGTTCCAATTATGACGACATTCGAATTCTCGGGGTATCCGAGGTCAATTTTTCATTTATTTTACCTTTAGGCTGTTTCGTAATGGTTTTACTATTTAGTCTCCGAGCAAAAAATTTAGCCTCAACATAACCTTCAAACCCATGAAATCACTTCTTATCCTATTTGCTTTCGCTATGACGATTTTCTCTATTCAAGCACAAAATATTACGCTACCACTTTGGAATGGTTCCCCTCCACTTCAAAAGGAAATGGATCTCAAGGAGGAAGTCGTGTCAGAGGGAATCGTCAGAATTGGGAATGTGCAGATCCCAACCATCGAAGTATATCTTCCTGCAAAGCAGATTGCGACCGGACAGGCAGTAGTTATTTTCCCAGGCGGAGGTTACAGTATTTTAGCCTATGATTGGGAGGGTACTGATTTTGCCAAATGGCTCAACTCTCAGGGTATTGCTGGAATTGTAGTTAAATACCGTCTTCCAAAATCCGCTTCACTGACAGATCCAAAAGAAGTCCCTCTAATGGATGCCCAGCGAGCGATTCGCTTGGTTCGGCAAAATGCTTCAGGCTGGAATATTGACCCAACCAAAGTTGGGATCATGGGATTCTCAGCAGGTGGACATTTGGCTTCGACACTCAGTACGCAATATTCACATACAGTTGATCGGACTATGGATGCGGTAGATGCACTTTCTGCGCGACCTGATTTTTCAATTTTAGTCTATCCGGTAATTACTTTTGTCAATCCTGCCATTCACTCTGGATCGATGAAAGCGCTTTTGGGAGAAAATCAAACTGAGGAATTAAAAAAAAGGTTCTCTGCTGAGTTGAATGTAACCGAAGAAACGCCAGTTACCTTTCTCGTTCATGCCGGAGATGATACTGGAGTTCCGGTGGAAAATTCCCTACTTTATTATGCCGCCCTTCGGGCAAAAGGAGTTTCTGCTTCGCTTCATGTATACCCTAAAGGAGGTCATGGATTTGCTTTTGGAATGGGAAAAGGTCCAGTAGAAAACTGGCGAGATGTATTATTAGACTGGATAAAAGCACTTTAAAAGAACTGGTCATTCTAAATTGATTTTCTTATGGGTATAAAAGTTATCGCATTTGATGCAGATGATACACTTTGGGTGAACGAACCTTTTTTCCGTGAAGCAGAAGAAAAATTCACTGAACTTCTTGAGGATTTTATGCCTCGGCACAGTTCACTAAAAGAGCTTTACCGAACCGAAATCGAAAATCTCAATCTGTACGGTTACGGGATCAAAGGCTTTATGCTCTCGATGATTGAGACGGCAATGCGGATTTCTAATCAGAAAATCTCCTTAATTTTGATCGATAAAATTATTCAAATAGGAAGAGAAATGCTGGAGAAACCAGTGGAGCTCCTTCCGGGTGTAGAAGAAGTTTTGCAAGAACT
>CAWUWQ010000274.1:0-6235 GCA_963926065.1 uncultured Algoriphagus sp. | reverse complement strand
ATAATACTGATTCCTCCCAACTGAATAGCAATCGAACTGAAATTAGAAAATCCGCAAAGCGCATAGGTTGCAATCACAATTGACTTGGGGCTAAGCGTGCCCATTTCCTTCATTTCGGAAAGGCTCAGGTAAGCCACAAATTCATTGATTACTGTCTTTTGTCCCAACAAACTACCAATCTGTAGTGTATCAGCCCATTCTACCCCGATCACCCAAGCGAAAATCCGGAATACCTGTCCAAATAGATATTCTAATGAAAAGCCTTTGAACTGACCTCCCGTGCTGTTTACTACAAACTCATTAAGACCCGTCACATCACCCACGATTCCCATTAACAGGTAATTAAAAGCAGCAATCACAGCAATGAAAGCTAAAAGCATTGCACCTACGTTCAAAGCCAATTTCAAGCCTTCAGAAGCTCCTATAGACATGGCATCGATAAGATTTACCCCCATGGCTTCCTCATTTACTTCAAGTTTTTCCTTTACTCTTTCCTTTTCTGTCTCAGGAATAAACATCTTGGACATTACAATCGCCGCGGGAGCATTCATAATACTAGCTCCTAAAAGATACGCAGCAAATTTGCTTTGCTCCTCCAAACTATCACCTCCTAGGAAGGCTACATACCCAGCAAGTACACCTCCGGCAATCGTCGCCATTCCACCTGTCATCAAGCACATCAGTTCAGACCTACTCATGTTAGGGATAAATGGACGAACCAGTAATGGTGCTTCTGTCTGTCCCAAAAAGATATTTCCAGCAGCTGAAAGACTTTCCGGTCCAGAAAGGCGCATTGTTCTGGCCATAACCCAAGCGATGCCAAAGACTACTTTTTGAAGAATACCTAAATAATACAAGCCAGCAGATACCGTAGAAAAGAAAATAATCGTAGGTAAAACCTGAAAAGCAAAAATAAATCCGAATCCATCCCCTGCTAAATCCCCAAAAATAAAGGCTGCCCCATCTCTACTGAAGCTTAGGAACTTCACAAAGCCTTCACTGAGATAACCAAATCCAGTGGCTACGATCGGAACTTTGGTAATTAAAAACCCAAAAACCAACTGGAGTAGGATACCTATTCCAACTAGTCTCCAATCAATTTTCTTTTTGTCACTTGAAAAAATAAATGCGATCAGGACGATCACTGCTAATCCAAAGACACCTTTCAAATAATCCATTAAATTTGGCTGATTTTACGAAGGCCTAAAATTAAGAAATAGGACCCAAAAAAAAAGCCCAATTTTCATCGGGCTCATATTTGTTTAATTCCTTTTGTTTATTTCGTCTCTAATTCGAGCCGCTCGTTCATAATCTTCATTTCCAATGGCCTTATCCAGCATTTGATTTAGCTTATCCAAACTGAAGTCTTTCAAGGAAGGCTCTTTTTTAGTTACGAATTTTTGAGAAGGCTGTTTTTCAGGACTTTTTTCTTCTGATCCCTCCACCTCATAATGCTCAACTGCACCCTCAGACATGGCCTTTTCGGTACAATAAACCGGACAGCCAAATCTGATCGCAATCGCAATCGCATCGGAGGGACGAGCATCAATTTCGGCCGTAACCAAATCACTTTTTGACTGGATTTTGGCGTAATACACGCCTTCTTTCATATCGGTAATTACGATTCGTTCTATTTCGTAATTAAAACCACTCGCAAAAGACTTAAATAGATCATGCGTCATCGGACGATTAGGGATGATCTTTTCAATTTCCAGAGCAATGGCTTGGGCTTCAAACATTCCGATTACAATCGGTAATCTCCTCGTACCATTTACCTCTCCCAATACAAGAGTAAATGATCCCGATTGGGAATGGTTGGATGAAAGTCCTAAAATCTCCAGTTCTATATTTTTTTTCACAAAAATTTACAATTCCGCTTTGAGTGCCTCATTTAGTTTAGGTATTACCTCAAATGCATCACCAACAATACCATAATCAGCAGCTTTAAAAAACGGTGCCTCAGGGTCTTTATTAATTACGACGATACATTTTGAAGAATTCACACCAGCAAGATGTTGAATAGCTCCTGAAATTCCTACCGCAATATATAAAGTTGGAGCCACTTTCACACCTGTTTGTCCTACGTGTTCGTGATGTGGTCGCCATCCGATATCAGATACTGGTTTTGAGCAGCCAGTCGCAGCACCAAGTATCTTTGCCATATCTTCAAGCATTCCCCAGTTTTCAGGACCTTTCATTCCTCTTCCTCCAGATACCACAATATCCGCTTCAGGAAGCAATACTTCACCTGTAGCTCGCTCTGTAGACGTTATTTTTGGAGCAAGATCAGATTCAGATAGGGTCACAGCAAACTCTTCAACTGAAGCTTTAGAATCGTCTAGTTTTAAATCAATCGCATTCTTCTTGATTGCAAGAATTTTATTTTCAGTAGTCACCAGCGTCTCAGCAAAAGCTTTTCCTGTATAAATACTTCTCTTTACACTATATCCTGAATCTGTTTTAGGCAATTCTACTACATTGGAAACCAGACCAGCTTGAAGCTTTATTGAAAGACGTGCAGCCACAGCATCTCCTAAAGAAGACTTGGCAAGCACCAAAGTTTTTGCTCCCACAGAATTAAAGGCTTGAGCAACGGCTGTCGCGTGCGCCTGGATTACCCCATCATTCAATTTGGAATCAGATGCATGAAGTACCTTGGATGCTCCAGCTCCTCCTACTGAAGCTAACTCATCAGATGAAATAGTTCCCAGCGCTAAGGCAATTACTTCTCCTTCGCCTGTTTGGTTTGCCAAAGCTTTTGCAAAAGCAACTGCCTCCAAACTCGTCTTCTTCACTTTCCCTTCAGAATGTTCTATATATACTAATGCTGACATAATCTCTTAATTTATAATGGGTTAAAATTGTTGGTTACAGTACTTTTGCTTCGTTTTTCAATAATCTGACCAGCTCGGCCACATTATCTTTATCAACAAGTTTTACTGATCCTTTGGCAGGAGGCATTTCATACCGACTCACTTCTGCTTGCGTCTCGTTAGAAACTGGCTCTACCACATTCAAAGGCTTAGTTCTTGCAGACATGATTCCTCTCATGTTTGGGATTTTCCATTCTGCAATTGGCTCTTGACACCCGGCAATCAATGGCAAAGTTGCTTCCAACATTTCCTTTCCACCTTCGATTTCACGGGCCATTTTAACATTTGTACCCTCCAATTCAAGTTTCATCACTGGAGAGAAAGATGGCATATTCAAAAGCTCACCAACCATTCCATGAACCATTCCACCATTAAAATCGATAGATTCACGACCCATTAAGATCAAATCATATCCACCTTCTTTGGCATAATGAGCAATCTGGCTGGCTACAAAAAATGAATCCTTCGGGTTAGCATTCACTCGAATAGCTTCATCTGCACCTATCGCAAGTGCTTTTCGAAGTGTTGGCTCAGTTTCGGCTTCTCCGACATTAAGTACAGTAAGTGTTCCTCCAGTTTGATCTCTCAATTCAACTGCTCTTGCTAGGGCATAGTCGTCATAAGGTCCGATTATAAATTGAACACCTGTGGTATCAAATTTGGTATTATCGGTAGTAAACTGAATCTTAGAGGTCGTATCTGGTACGTGGGTGATACAAACAAGAATCTTCATTGGTTTAGAGTTAGATTATTTTAGATTTATTTCGTGTGAAAATAACAGTAAGCACTTTAAGATAAAAACTATTCATGGGCAATTTGGATCGAATCAAACTGATGAAACAATTTACGGAAGAAGAACCTGAAAATCCTTTTAATTGGTATGCATTAGCATTGGAATATAGAGAAATTGATCCAAATCAAACCGAAGAGCTATTCTCCAAACTCCTTCAATCCCATAAAAGTTATCTGCCAACTTATTTTCCCGCAGCTCATTTTTTCGCTGAAGATGGACAAATCATGAAAGCACAAGAAATCTTCTTAGCTGGAATTGAAGTTGCGAAGGCTGACGACAATCAAAAAACGCTTAAAGAATTAAAGAATGCCTATTTAAATTTTTGCTTTGAAAATGATTTGGATGAATGAAGCAAATTTCAAAGGAAATCAATTCCTGTTTTAGCCAATCTTTGCTAACTTCAATTTTATCAGGTCTTTAGATTCAAATCCATGATTACACAGCTAGACATGTTAGCTCACTTTCTCCCCATTTTTGAGAAAAGTGGGAAGAGGTATCGTAAGAAGAGCTTGATTAAAGCTAAAAAAGCGATTCTCGGAACGGTTGTCATCACTAAAACTTCCGATGGAGTGGAAACCAAAAACACAGCAGTCGAGGGGGATATGCTGGTCCAAAATCAAACAAGCTCCGAAGAACAATATTTGGTGAAAGCGGAAACTTTTAAATTTAAGTATGAGATGATTGATTCCCTTGGAAGCGGTTGGGCGTGTTATAAACCAAAAGGGATCATGATGGGCTATGAGCTTTCTGAGGAGGATTTAAAATCATTTGGCGTTTCAGAACGAATTGAATTCCAAACCCCTTGGAAAGACACCATGTTTGTCAGAAAGGGAGATTTTTTGGTAACACCAGTCAAACAGAATGAAATCTACCGCATAGCTCGGAAAGAGTTTCTTGAAACTTACCAAGTACTTTAAGGCTTCAATACAATTTTCCCTAATTGCTCCCCATCCCGCATTCTGTCAAATGCCTCCACGGCAGAATCAAATGAATAAACTGAATCGATAATAGGTTTGATTTGATAGGTATCGACTAATTCAAGCATCTCCAAAAAGTCCTGATCTGAGCCCATTGTAGTACCAATCAATTTAATCTGATTCCAAAAGATTTTTCGAGCTTCCAGCTTGCTGGGATTCCCTAAAGTAGCACCAAAGAACACGATCTTTCCTCCTGGCTTGATCACATTTAACAAATGATTAAAAGAATCACCTGCAGCACTATCTATGATCAAATCAAACCCACCGGTTTCCTCAAGGGCTTGACTGGTCCAATTATGATCCAGGTAATTGAATCCGGCTTTCGCACCTAATTCTAATCCTTTTTTGATTTTTTGATTACTACTACTGCTGATGTAGACATTGGCTCCCATGGCTATTCCAAATTGCGCAGCAAACTGAGCCACTCCTCCCCCAAAACCAGTGACGAGAAGGTTCTCCCCTTTCTCTAAATTCCCTTGATAGTTAAGCGAACGATAAGCTGTCAAACCTGCCAGTGGTAAAGCTCCGGCTTCCTCCCAAGATAAATGAGCTGGTTTCTGATGAATGCGATCCGAAGGAACAATTACAGATTCTGCCAAAGTACCGTTGCGAGGCATTCCTAAAATCTCAAAGGAAGAGCTTTGTACTTTTTGATTTTGACCCCAGTTCAAGGCGGGATTGATAATAACTTCTCTACTTAAATAACTGGAATCAACCCCTTCACCGATCTCAGTAATAATTCCGGCACCATCAGAACCCAACACTGTCCCATCGGTAAGATTTGGGTACAAACCTTTTCTGCACCATTCATCTCGGTGATTAAGAGCAGCAGCTTTGATGAGCACACGAACTTCTCCAGGTTTTAAAATCCGGCTAGGCACTTCGGTATACGCTATTTTTGAAGGCTCATGCTGAGCCAGAGTAATTCCTTTCATGATAAATTAGAATACTGGTGGACGGTCATTACGGTCAAGCAGATCGTCTGAATCATCTTGATTTGCTCGGCTTTGAATCTTGATGGTATTTCCACTGTCAAATTCTGACACTCCGCTGGATTGACTGGAGAAAGATGGCCGATAAACTTCATTACCCATTTGTTGATTACCCATTCCCCCAAAATTATCGAGGTCTGTGAACTTGGTATATTTACCAATGAATCTGAGTTTTACATTCTCCAATGAGCCATTTCTGTGCTTCGCGATGATTATCTCACCTACACCTTGGGTAGACTGCGAATTCTCATCCTCTGTGATGCCATAGTATTCTGGTCGGTAAAGGAACATTACCATATCAGCATCTTGCTCAATGGATCCTGATTCTCTCAAATCTGAGAGTTGAGGACGCTTATCTCCACCTCTAGTTTCTACTGCTCGAGATAACTGGGAAAGAGCAATAACCGGCACTTCTAATTCCTTTGCGATTTTCTTCAAGGCTCGAGAAATACTTGCAATTTCCTGCTCTCGATTTCCACCATTTCCACCATTTTTGGAATCTCCGGACATGAGCTGTAAGTAATCGATTACAATCAGCTGGATATCATGCTGCGCTTTGAGTTTTCGACATTTTGCACGCAATTCCAAAATAGAAAGTGC
>CAWUWQ010000273.1:0-8242 GCA_963926065.1 uncultured Algoriphagus sp. | reverse complement strand
ATCAAGAATCCAAACTTTAAGGGAGTTTTACCCTTATTATCTATCCGAACATCAGAACGCAACAAGCAGGAAACTTCATTTCATTGGCACTGGGTTACTCTTTGTTATTTTAATTGTAGCAATTTTCCTTGGGAATTTTTCTCTATTATTTGCAATCCCAATTGTTGGATATGGCTTTGCTTGGGTCGGGCATTTCTTTTTTGAAAAAAATAAACCTGCAACTTTCAAGTATCCGCTCTATAGTCTAGCTTCAGATTTTATGCTCTTTTTCGATCTTTTAAGAGGAAAGGAAAGGTTTAATTCAAGTAATTGAAAAAAAAAATTAGTTTTTAAAGATAGTTTGGCAGCAATTTTGTTAATAAATTAATTGATACTAATTTCGTATCAGTTTTAATGTATTTCATTATACCAATTTTGATGTTGAAAATTGTACTTATCGATGACGACCCCATCAGCACTTTCGTGACTGAAAAGCTTATTTTGAGGAATGTAAATGAGCCATGTCAGTTTTTTAAGTATGAAAGCGCTGAAAAAGCGTTAAATGAAATTTATTCTATTAAAGCCAACTACCTATTTTTAGATTTAAACATGCCGGAGATGACAGGGTGGGATTTCTTAGACATTTTCAAACCGGAAAATATCGGACCTGAGGTCTACATTCTTAGCAGTTCGGTTGATGAACGAGATATTACGAAGGCAGATAGCTACTCAATCGTGAAGAAGTATCTTTCTAAACCTTTAATAAAAAGCTATATAAAGACAATATTTAATTGACCCATTAAATTGGTTTTTTTTTGATTTAAATCTTGTTTTTCAAAACCGTTGTTTGTGATATTGGTTATTAACTTAAACCAAAAGAAACACAAATGGCAAATCCCAATCCTGAACTAATTGCTGCAATTGAGAAAACTGTCTCAAAACTTAAGAATGGATCTCCTTATCAATGGGGTCACATGGGCGCATGCAATTGCGGCAACTTGGCTCAAGAATTAACTAAATTAGAAAAAGGTGAAATTCACAGCTACGCTATGCAAAGGCATGGTGATTGGAACGAGCAATTGATTGATTATTGCCCAACTAGCGGCTATCCTATGGATTTAATGATTACAAGAATGCTCGATTTCGGATTAACAACAGTTGATTTAGCACATTTAGAGAGATTATCTGATCCGCTTATACTTGCAGAGATGTCAATAGAGAAGCGAAATTCGCTCTCAAAAAACAAGAAAGAAGATGTCATTTTTTATATGATTACTTGGTCTAAGTTACTCAGAAAGAACTGGTTAAAGGAAAATGAAATATCTCAAGAAAAAAAAATAGTTGTTACCCTTTTGTAGGAAGAAAAAAAAATTATTAATTAGCTGTGTATTTTATTTAAAAACCACTTTACAACAGCGCTATGACTGATTTTGACGATGATTTCAATAATGTGGATGATTTAGATGATGATTTTGATTCTGATTTTGAAGATGAGTATGATCTAGATGAGGACAATGAATTTATTGATGATAACATTGTGGATTTTGATGAAGATGATCTTGATGAAGATTCCAGCGATATTGAAGAGGATTTAGACGATGAAATAGACTAAAGATGTACATTAAGATTATTCTCTTTGGTTAATCCAATAGTAGATTTTATCTTCGTACATCAAAAACAATTAAAAATTAATACATGATACTATTAGATGTTTTCAGTTCTCCGATTGCTCCAGGTGCTCAAACTTTCCTTTTGATCGTCTGCATTTTAATTGGATTAGGCGCAGGAATATCTGCCGTTGACGTAAGAAGCACTTTTAAAGGTAAAAAGTCTGATCACTAAATAGAATTGATTGATATAAAAGGGAGCATGTCTCCCTTTTTTTATGTCCAAATATCTAACCCAGAACTCAAATTGAGTTCTTTCTTCAAATTATCCTCAGCTATTTCTTTGTAGTTGGGCAGTGAAAAATCTAAATCAGGGAGAGAAATCACTTGATCAAAGCCATCTTTCCCACCTTCTTTACCAGAGCTTATTAAAATCGTTTTTTTGCCCATTTTTTTGGATAATTGCAAAAGTTCGTATGAAGCCTTTCCTTCTTTTGACTGTGAATCATATCGGCCTTCTCCGGTTATAACCAAATCAGCCCAAGCCACTTTAGTCTCTAGATCGATCTGATTAAAGAAATATGCAGACCCTATCTGAAGTTCAGTCTGAAAAAATGCATTCAGGCCCGCTGCAATCCCCCCAGCTGCACCAAAGCCTACCTGCTCTTGAAAAACATTATTAACCTTCGAGTATAGTTTTTCTATTACGGTTTTACATATTTCCTCAAAATAGATCATGTCTATCTTAGCTAATCCTTTTTGATGTCCAAAAACTGGAATTGCACCATTTTTCCCAAAAAGAGGATTTCTCACATCACAAAGACAAGTGAATTTTACTTTAGGGATTTTGGGGGTTCTTTGAATATGTTGAATTCTTTTTAAATAATCAGGTGAAAAAAGAGTTAAGGTTCTCCCCTTTTTATCCAAGAATTCAATCCCTATCGCGGCCAAGATTCCAATTCCCAAATCGATTGTGGCACTTCCTCCTAAACCTAATACAATTTCCTTTGCTCCTAAAGCTATTGCTTCTCGGATTAGAATACCTGTACCATACGAGGAAGCTAAGCTTGGACTTAGGTCTCTATTAGTGATGGATCCTAATCCTGATGCTGTCGACACATCAATATATGCTTTAGACCCTTCTTTTTCCCAACCAAAAAAAGAAGAAATTGGGAGCCCATAAGCATTTAAAGACCAGATACTTATTTCTTCTAAGTTTAATTCATGAGTTAATAGCTGACAGGTTCCATCTCCCCCATCTGCAATAGGCGAAATTTGTGTTTCTGCTGTATCAAAATTTGAATGAATAAATTCCGAAATAATTTCCCCAGCTTTTTGAGCACTCATCGTCCCCTTAAATGCATTTGGAGAAATAAGAACCCGCATGTTTATTGAGTTTTCATTCGTTTGAAATAGTCCTTTGCTGCTATTCTTACTTTCGGAGCTAAGTAAAAGGTGGAAACCATCGTGGGGATTGCCATGACAGCATACATACCATCAACCAAACTTACGACCACTTCTAGCGAAGCAACTGCACCAATTACGATGGTAACTAAATAGAAATAGTTGTAGTAATCGGCTTTATCAGCTCCAAATAGATAATTGAAGCATTTATGGCCATAATAAGAATAGGTAAACATGGTCGAAAGAGCAAAAACCAGTACAGCGATCATTAGTAAATATCTACCAACTCCCGGTAATGCCAGATCAAAAGCAGCTAAAGTTAATCGAACCCCATCCGACTCAGTAGTCTGCCAAACGCCTGTAAGCATAATAACCAATGCAGTTAGTGTGCATACAACAATTGTATCAATGAACGGCCCTAGCATAGCTATTAACCCTTCTCTTATTGGCTCAGAATTCTTAGATGCCCCATGAACCATTGGTGCAGTTCCGATTCCTGCCTCGTTGGAAAATGCCGCCCTTCTAGCACCAATAATAATTACAGTTCCCACAGCACCACCAGCTGCAGCTTCTCCTGAAAAAGCATCTGTTATGATTTTTATCAACATTTCAGGTACATCGCCTATGTATTTGAATACTATAACCATCACTGTGATGAAGTACATTCCAACCATAAAAGGAACCAATTTGGAGGCCACGTTAGCGATACGTTTGATTCCTCCTAAAATAACAATAGCGACAACTACCATCATACTGATCCCAATTATCCATTTGGTTGAAGTTCCTCGATCTAATCCAGCAGGCTCCAAAATCACCGTGCGGAGCACTGCAGTAAGTTGATTTGCTTGAAAAATAGCAAGAAGTCCCATGATCCCGGCAATACAGAAAATATAGGAGAGAAACTTCCATTTCTTTCCCATCCCCTCTTCTATCACGTACATCGGACCTCCTTGTACTACTCCTGCTGAATCTTTGCCTCGAAACATGATGGCAAGGCTACAGGTATAAAATTTGGTCGCCATCCCTACAAATGCAGAAACCCACATCCAAAAAATAGCTCCTGGACCTCCCATTGTAATTGCTATTGCAACCCCGCTGATATTCCCCAAGCCTACTGTTGCAGCAATAGCAGAAGAAAGTGCTTGAATAGAGGTGATTTGTCCAGGGACGTTACTGTCATCATACTTTCCCCTCAAAAGACTGATTGCATGTCCAATTTTAGTAAAAGGCACGAATCGGGAATGAAACAGTAAAACACTTCCTCCTCCCATCAATAAAATCAACATTGGTGTTCCCCAAATCCAATTGGCAAATCCAATAATTATATCACCCATTCAACAGTATAAGTTTATCCCTCAAATATTTAATTTTGCAATTCTTTTCTCCTTGAAAAAGAAGGCATATTAGGTTCATTTTCATCAATATCAAAAAAACAGTTAGCTAAAGACATAAAAAAACCCAGTTGAATCTGGGCCTTCCATTGATGTTATAATTTCACCAAGTGACTTTGGGGGACCGATAAAAACTCATCTTGTTCATTTCCCAACGTTTACCCTGAATAGAAATCCTAGATTGGAAACTTTCCCATGATCTTCGAGCCGGTGAGGACCATGCCACCTCTGAAATAGCGACTAACCTCGGAAATGCCATATACTCAATGTCTTCCCGATTTACGACTGTTTCAGTCCAAAGTGGTGCCTCAACCCCCAAAATATCAAACTTATTAATCCCGTCAGCATAGGTAGCTGGATCCCAGTTATACGCATCATCCAACTCAATATATGCAGCCCAATGAAGGCCAATTCTAGTTGTGGAATCGTATTGCATATCGAGATAAGTTCTTTTTGCAGGGGACATTATAATCTTGTTTCCCTGCTCTTTAGTAAGAAGTGCATTCTCTTCGTCCGCCCAAAACTGCGAAACAGTGCCCGGTCTAAGTTTTGCTGTAGCAATTTCATCCCAGCCCAAACTTACTTTTCCATATTCCAAAACTAAATCTTGAACTCGCTCTACAAAATAGATGTAGTCAGGTTTGTCAGTCACAAGAGATTCATCTCCACCTATATGAATATATGGTCCAGGAGTGATTTCTGAAAGCTCTCTTATGACGTCCTCCACAAACTGGTAGGTCTTCTCTTTATTCGTTGCAAGCGTGCTGAATCCTACCTCAATACCAGTGTAAAGCTCGGCAGCTGTCGGATTCTTATCCAAAATATCAAAATCAATTCCCCCCTTAACCAAAGTGGAATTATCGCCGTCAGGCAAATTGACTCCTGGATTAAGCTCGCCATAAGCAGCTAAAGCTGCATTCGTATGGCCTGGCATATCGATCTCTGGAACAATAGTGATAAACTGACGTCCGGCATAAGCAACCAAATCTTTGTATTCTTCTTGCGTATAAAAACCGCCTTTCCCCCCACCAACTTCTGTACTTCCACCGATCATCGTTAATTGTGGCCAAGATTTAATTTCAATACGCCAGCCTTGATCATCTGTCAAGTGGAGATGTAAGTAATTGAATTTGAACTTAGCCATTTGATCGATGTAGTGCTTTACATCGGCGGTAGAAATAAAGTGTCTCGCAACATCAAGCATCGCTCCTCGATAGCTGAATTCTGGCCGATCTTTAATATTACCTTTTGGAAGGACCCAGTCCCTTTTCATTACAACAGCACTTTCTATTTCTGTTGGAAATAATTGCATCAAGGTCTGAGTACCATAAAATAAGCCGGCAGCAGAAGTAGATGTAATACGTGCTTCATTATCAGAAACATTTAATTCATAGGATTCAGAAGCTTCCCCAGAAATAATTTCTAAGACTATAGCTCCATTAGTAGCTCCAACCGGAACCTCAAATCCTGTTGCGGGACGAATCCTGTTTGAAAGATAGTCTCCAACTGATTTTAATCCTTGATCATTTCCTATCAATTGAATAGAAAGGTCGGTATTCAAGGCAAGACTTCCAGATACTATCGAGATAGTCTGTGGAATCGGAATTAGTCCTGTTTCCTCCATCGAAGGACCATTGGTAGTACAAGAACTTGCCGAAAACAATGAAGCAAGACTAAATGCCCAAATAAGATTTTTCATGTTTGTAAAGTGTTTGAGCAAACTTAATCCAATTTTTTATAAAACTTTTCTAATCAATTGTGTTTTTTAGATTAGCAAAAGTGATAGTATTCGCGCCATAAGTTTTCAAAATTCACCATTTAAAAAGTTTTTGGCATATTTTATTCTCTTGTGTACTTTCGATACAAGGTTTTCGATAAATTATGGAAGCAATTTTTTCTCAGACTTTTAAGATTTGTGAAAAGCTAATTTGAAATTGAATCCAAAATCTATGAAAAAGAAAAAAACTACTACGTCTAATTCCAGAAGAACATTTCTTAAAGGATCTGCTCTTGCTACCGCAGGATTTTACATTGTGCCACGGCATGTGCTTGGTGGAACTGGATTTATCCCACCAAGTGATAAACTTCGTGTGGCAAGTATTGGTATTGGCGGAATGGGATTTAGTGATGTTAGTGGGGTATTCAATAGTGGTAAAGTTGAAATCGTAGCCCTTTGTGATGTAGATGATACTCGGGCAAAACGATCAGTAGATTTGCATCCGAAGGCTCCTTATTACAAAGACTTCAGAGTAATGCTTGAAAAGGAAGGGGGAAATATCGACGCCGTCACAGTCTCCACTCCAGATCATCAACATGCTGTAGCAGCAATGATGGCGATGAAAATGGGTAAGCATGTTTATGTACAAAAGCCACTTTCACACGATATATATGAGGCAAGAATGCTCACAGAAGCAGCTCAAAAATACAAAGTAGTTACCCAGATGGGTAATCAAGGTTCCTCTGGGGAAGGAGTTAGGAAAATGGTGGAATGGTATGAAGCGGGTCTAATAGGAGACGCTACCAAAGTCTATTCTTGGACTAATCGACCTGTGTGGCCCCAAGGCATCGAATGGCCGACTGAGCCAATGGCTCCACCCTCTGATTTAGATTGGGATCTTTGGTTGGGTACAGCAACTAAAAAAGACTACGTAGGGAATTTAGTGCCTTTTAACTGGCGTGGTTGGTGGGATTATGGCACTGGCGCTTTAGGAGATATGGCTTGTCATATTATGGAGCCACCTTTTAGAGTACTTGGACTTGGCTATCCTAAATCTGCAGAATGCTCCGTGGGGTCTGTGTATGTTGGAGAATTTAATAGAGGTTATTTCCCTGAAAGCTGTCCTCCCTCCTCACATATTACTCTACGTTTTGACCGTCCTGGAAAAGAGGATTTAGAATTTCACTGGATGGATGGTGGAATTCAGCCAACCAGACCAGAGGAATTGGAACCAAATGAGCAAATGGGTGACGGTGGAAATGGAGTCATTATAGAAGGAACCAAAGGTAAAATGATGTGCTCTACTTATGGGGTTAATCCACAACTGCTTCCAACTTCTAGGACCATGGATATCAAAGTTCCAGAAACTTTATATCGAGTACCAGATGGAGATCGAGGCCACCATAATAATTGGGTTGAGGCCTGCATCGCTGGTTATGGCTCTACAGAATTCGAAAACCTAAGCTCTCCTTTCTCAGTTGCCGGACCTCTGACAGAGTCAGTATTGATGGGGAATCTTGCCATCCGAAGCTATGACTACCGCGAGCCACGAGTTGGAGGAAATCCAAATCAATTTGATTACCCAGGACGTGAAATCAAGCTGCTTTGGGATGGACCATCGATGAAAATCACCAATTTCGAGCCTGCCAATCAGTTTGTGAAACGATCCTATCCGGAAGGATATTCATTATAAAAAAAGGGCTTTGAAACGATTTCAAAGCCCTTTTTTTATTGCTCTACTTCTAGCTCTACTCGCCTATTCTTTGATCTACCGGATTCTGTTGAGTTAGAAGCTACTGGTCTTATTCCCCCCCAACCCGAAATTCGTAGGTTTTCAAATTGAACACCTTTTTCTGTTAAAAAAGTACGGACACTACTAGCACGCTCTAGCGAAAGTGCTTTGTTTAAACTTGGATCTCCAGCGTTATCCGTATGCCCATGAATCCGAAGGCGGAGTTCAGGATTTTCCAAAAGGAAATCTGCAATTTCAGATAAAGAACGAATCGTTTCAGCCCCTTCTAATTCTGCGGTGCCTCTCTTGAAGTTTACATCCCGAAGGACAACCATATTTCCAGATTCGGCTTTTGTCATCAGCACCACTGTTGGTTCATTATTCTTGAGACTTCCAATAGGAATCAAAGTTG
>CAWUWQ010000272.1:0-6234 GCA_963926065.1 uncultured Algoriphagus sp. | reverse complement strand
TACCTAGCAGCTAGTAAAAGCTGAAGTTCTTTGTGGCTTAACCCAAATTTCCTACCTAAGTACGCATTGGTAAGACTTCCCCGGTAGGTATATACCCCACGCAAAAACCATTTATAATTAAAAATCATTTCCTCAGCTCCTCTTAATTCTACCATTTGTAAGATTATGGGGGTGAAAATATTACTGAGTGAATAAGAAGCCGTTCTTGCCACCCTCGATGCAATATTTGGGACACAATAATGAATAATGTCATGAACCAAATAGACTGGGTCCTGGTGAGTAGTTAATCGTGAGGTTTCGATGCAGCCCCCTTGATCTATAGAAACGTCAATCACGATACTACCATGCATCATATTGGCAATCATTTCCTCCGAAACAACAATTTTATTCTGTCCCTTTTCCTCTCGCAAAGCACCAATGACTACGTCTGCCTCAGATAACGCCTGATTCAAACTGAAATTATCAATTGTAGATGTGTAGATCTGTTGGCCCAAAAGCTGCTTTAACCTTCTAAGCTTGTAGATATGATTGTCAAAAACTTTGATCGAGGCACCTAAACCGAGTGCGGTTCGTGCAGCATACTCTGCCACAGTCCCAGCTCCAATAATTACCACTTGAGTAGGAGGAACTCCAGTCACACCTCCCATAATCAAGCCTTTGCCTTCACTGACACTGGACAAATACTCCGAGGCAATGAGCATCACTGTACTTCCTGCAATTTCCGACATTGCTCTGACTACAGGCATCCCTCCTACTTTATCTTCTAAGTATTCAAAGGCTGCTGCGGTGATTTTCCTCTCATTCAATGCAAGAAAAAACTCTTTGGATTGTCTTCCTCCTTGCAACGCAGAAATCAGACAGCTTCCTTGAGTCATGAAATTGATTTCTTCCACTGATGGTGGATCTACCTTAAGTACTACTTGAGAAGCAAAAACTTCCTTTCTGGAATAAGAGACCTTTGCTCCTGCATCCGAATAATCTTGATCGGTAAATTTTGCATTCAAGCCAGCCCCTGACTCGATCACCACTTGGATCCCGTTATTAGTTAATAAACCCACAGATTCCGGGGTAATGACTACCCGTTTTTCTTGATCAGAAACTTCTTTTGGAAGACCTACGGTCAACTGATGCTCACTTTTATTGACTTTAAGGGGAGATTCTTTAGGGATCAATCCAACCGCAGCAAGTGGGGTAGTTTCAGTTGCCATCGTTTACGTGTAGTAGGTTAAGGGTTCGTTGTTTTGGAGAATCTGTAGTTATCTCAATCAGAAAAAACTGCTCAGGCAAAAACGAGCCTATCCGTTCGGCCCATTCCAACCAGCAATAATTCCCGCTATAAAAATACTCTTCTATTCCGATATCCAAGGCTTCCATGGGATTATCTATTCGGTAGAAATCAAAATGATAGAACTCTTCCTGATGATGATTTTCATAGTGATTGACAATCCCAAAGGTAGGACTACTTACTTGATCAATAATATCAAAAGCTTTTGCCAAAGATTTTATCAAGGTAGTTTTTCCCGCTCCCATTTCGCCTTTGAAAACCCAAATTTTGTCTTCTCCAGCGAGATCAATAAGCTTTTGGGTTACTGAATCAATTTCATCTAGGGAATACGAATACTGAATCAAAATGAATTATTTTGGAGTTAAATGTACGATAGGGACTATCATTTCCTCCAAAGATACACCTCCATGTTGGAAAGTATCCTTGTAGAAGTTCACATAATAATTGTAATTATTCGGGTATGCAAAAAAGTAATCCTCCACAGCGAACACATAACTGGAAGAGACATTCAATTTAGGGAGCTTAGCATCTTCTGGTTTTCTGATTTCAAATACCTTTCCAGCCTCAAAATTTAGATTTTTACCTTGTTTATAGCGAAGATTAGTAGTCACATTTTTATCTCCAATAATTCGATAAGGCTTGTTCACCCGCTTGGTCC
The DNA here is from genome assembly GCA_963926065.1 of uncultured Algoriphagus sp. Lineage (GTDB taxonomy): Bacteria > Bacteroidota > Bacteroidia > Cytophagales > Cyclobacteriaceae > Algoriphagus. The sequence continues at coordinate 4,291 of CAWUWQ010000272.1, read as the reverse complement.
CATGATCTGTAGTGATGATTACCTCTGCTCCAGCAGCGTGTATTTTTTTCAAAAGTTCGAATAGCGAAGAGTGCTCGAACCAACTCGTCGTCAAGGAACGGTAAGCAGCTTCATCTGGCGCCAGTTCACGAATCATCTTCATGTCCGTCCGTGCATGCGAAACCATATCTACAAAATTATAAACTAAGACATTTAGCTCATTTTGTAAAAAGGTATGGAATTGCTCCAATACAGCTTTTCCTTGGTAAGATTGGATAATTTTGTTGTAAGAAAATTTTATCGGAAGTCGATTTTTTTCAAGGTTAATCCGAATCCAATCCTCCTCGAAATTATTTTTACCCTCATCCGAATCTTCATCTTCCCAGAAATTAGGGTAAAACCTCGCCATGTCCATTGGCATCATTCCGGAGAACAACGAATTTCTGGCAAATGCCGTCGTAGTAGGCAAGATACTATAATAGGTATCTTTCTCTTTGAGGTTGAAATAAGGAGTTAACAAGTGCTCAATGTCTTCCCATTGATCCAACCGAAAATTATCGATCACAATAAAAAAGAGTGGTTTCTTCTCCTTAATGAATGGGAAGACCTTTTTCTTCATCACTTGAGGGGAAAGCAAAGGTTTTTCCTGATTCCGCTCTTCCATCCAGCTTAGGTAATTTTCTTTGATGAATTTACAGAAATTAGCATTGGCCTCAATCTTCTGAGAATCCAATACTTCGAGCATATTCTTATTTTCGGTATTATCGATCTCTATTTCCCAATAGGTCAACTTTTTATAGATGTTTGACCAATCTTGATAGTCTTCTGCATCGCCAAAAGCCATACTGATATTCATAAAATCCTGCTGATAACTTTGCGTAGTACGCTCATCGATCAGCTGTTTGTTTTGCAAAAGCTTTTTTACAGAAAGCAGAATCTGACTTGGATTGATGGGCTTGATGAGGTAGTCGGCGATTTTACTCCCTATCGCGTCATCCATGATATGCTCTTCCTCACTTTTTGTAATCATCACCACTGGGATTTGGGGCTTGAGTAGCTTGATTTGTTGGAGCGTCTCCAAACCGGTCATCCCCGGCATCATTTCATCTAAAAAGATGACATCGAAGTTCTTGTTTTCGACTTCTTCGATCGCATCCACACCGGAATTGACCGTAGTGATTTCATAGCCACGCTGCTGCAGGAAAAGAATGTGGGGCTTGAGTAGATCGATCTCATCGTCTGCCCAAAGAATGGTATAGGTATGTGACATGACTATTTCTGTTTCTTTTAAAATTATAATTACTTTTGAGTCAATCAAACGAGCCTCCTTGAAAAGCCAGAAAATACTGAATGACCCGGTTTACGGATTTATAACAATTCCCAGTGAGTTGATTTTTGAGATTATTGATCACCCTTTTTTTCAGCGACTTAGACGAATCAAACAACTTGGACTTACGGATTTTGTATATCCGGGAGCATTACATACCCGATTCCACCATGCGCTCGGAGCGATGCATCTGATGAGCATCACCTTGGACAATCTACGCATAAAAGGCAACGAAATCTCAGATCATGAATATGAAGCTTCTTTAATTGCGATTCTTCTTCACGATATCGGACATGGACCATTTTCTCATGCCTTGGAATACACCTTACTCCAAGGGGTTCCCCATGAATCGCTTTCACTATTAACTATTGAACTCCTAAATCAGCAACTAGGAGGTAAATTAGAGCTAGCTTTAAGAATTTTTAAGAATCAATACGAAAGAAAGTTCTTTCATCAGCTGGTTTCCAGCCAGCTTGATATCGATCGATTGGATTACCTTCAGCGTGATTGTTTTTTCACAGGCGTATCGGAGGGGACAATCGGTGCAGATCGAATCATCAAAATGATGGATGTCAAAGATGACCAAGTCGTCATCGAAGAAAAAGGGATCTATTCTATCGAGAACTTTCTCAGTGCCAGAAGACTCATGTATTGGCAGGTTTACCTCCACAAGACCACGGTCAGTGCTGAAAAGATGCTAATCAATCTGATCAAACGGGCAAAATTCCTCCGCCAGGCAGGACAAAACTTCACTATTTCTGATGAGTTCGATTTCTTCTTACAAAATGACTTAACATTAAAGGATTTCGAAACCTCCTCAGAATTGCTTCCAAAATTCTTAGAATTGGATGATTTGGATATTTGGGGTGCAGTCAAACTTTGGAAAATCCATCCGGATTATGTGCTTAGAAACATCTCGCAAATGTTTTTGACCCGAAACCTTTTCAAAATTAATCTTCGAACTGAATCATTTCCCCCTCAGCAAGTAGAAAAAATCCGAGAGAAAACCAGGCAGAAACTTAACGTCCCAGAGGAGGATATCGACTTCTTCTTTTCCCATGGTTTCGTTAGCAACTATGGATATGTAATGGAGGATCGAATTAATATTTTGACTAAAAAAGGAAAGGTAATTGATGTAGCCCAAGCCGCAGACTTACCGAATATCAAAGTAATGAGTAAAATCGTTGAGAAACATTACATCTGTAAGGCTAAAAGTGTAATTTTAAACTAGTAAATAAATTTGATTTTTATGGAATTTTCACTTGCTCAGATCGCTGCAATCCTAAATGGAACGGTAGAAGGAGATGAAAACAAGACAGTAAATCGTCTAGACAAAATTCAGGAGGGTAAATCCGGAGGAATTTCTTTTTTAGCAAATGAAAAATACACCCTACATATTTATGAAACCGAAGCTACGGCCGTAATTGTCTCTGAGGATTTTGAAGCGAGCAAGCCGTTAAAAACAAATTTAATTCGAGTGAAAGATGCCTACACTGGCTTCACACTCCTATTAGAAGCTTATTCGACCATGCTGAAATCAAGTTTTGTGGGAATCGAAGAGCCTTCTTACATGGATGACTCCAGTAGGATGGGAGAGCATGTTTATCGGGGGGCATTTTCCTATATCGGGAAAAACTGTCAGATCGGAAACCATGTAAAAATCCATCCTCATGCTTTTATAGGAGATCGAGCTCTGATTGGGGATTATACGATTATTCATTCCGGTGCTAGAATTTGCTCAGATACTGTGATGGGTCAACATTGCGAAATCCATCCCGGAGCAGTGATCGGTTCAGATGGATTTGGCTTTGCACCACAGCCAGACGGCAGCTACAAAACAATCCCGCAAATCGGTAATGTAGTCCTAGAAGATCATGTCAGTGTGGGAGCTAATGCAACGATTGATTGCGCAACGATGGGCTCTACTATTCTGAGGAAAGGAGTCAAAATTGATAACCAAGTGCAAATAGCCCATAATGTCATCATTGGAGAGAATACTGTAATTGCCTCGCAAACAGGTGTCTCAGGATCGACTGAAATCGGTAAAAACTGTGTTATTGCAGGAAAAGCAGGAATCGTCGGACACATAAAAATTGCCGATCATACTACTATTGGAGCAAATACAGGCGTTTCCAAAAACATCGTAACCTCAGGGCAAACCTTGTTTGGATACGTTGGGATGGATATCAAGAGATTTTTAAAGTCCTATTCCATTTTCCGAAATCTAGAAGCAATCGAAAACCGCCTAAAAGAACTAGAAAAAAAGCAGTAAATTTGCACCCTTTGCAAAAGCAGATAGCTGCAACAACGAAATGAAAGTAAAACAACATACCATTCAGAAACAGGTAGAACTATCTGGAGTAGGCTTACATACTGGAGTAATTTCCAATATGACTTTTGTGCCTGCACCACCTAATCACGGAATAAAATTCCAACGCGTAGATCTTGAAGGAAGACCGACAGTTGATGCAGATTGTGATTTGGTAGTCGATGTGTCCAGAGGAACGACACTTGAGCAAAATGGTGCACGAGTATATACTGTAGAGCATGTTTTAGCCGCTTTGGTTGGTTTAGAAATTGACAATGTCCTCATTCAATTGGACGGTCCAGAGCCTCCGATTATGGATGGATCTTCGATCCAATTCATCGAAGTCCTGGAAGATGCCGGATTTGAAGAGCAAAATGCACTACGGAGATTTTTTGAGGTTCAGGAAAGTATCCAATACAAAGACGTCGCTCGCGAGGTGGAATTGGTGGCATTACCAACTGATAATTACCGAGTAACAGTAATGGTAGACTATAACTCTCCGGTATTGGGAAGTCAGCATGCCTCAATTACAGATATCAGTCAATTCAGATCAGAAATAGCCTCTTGCCGAACCTTTTGCTTTCTTCATGAGCTAGAAATGCTTTACAATTCCAACCTGATCAAAGGCGGAGATTTAAACAATGCCATTGTTGTAGTTGACCGTGTGGTCGAAGAAA
>CAWUWQ010000271.1:0-3761 GCA_963926065.1 uncultured Algoriphagus sp. | reverse complement strand
GGCTTTTGCCAAGCAGTCTCAAAAAATGCACGGTAACACAAGGCTTGGACTTCTTCCGAAAGCTCAATTTCTTTTCGCTCATTTGGCCAAACCCAGGGCTCAATCGCCGCATCTATGGTATTGCAATAGCCAATCTCAGTAAACAAAACTGGCTTTTTAAATTTCTTGACCACTTTCTCAATCTTCGGAATATGATTCTCCCATGACTTGGTCAGCTCCGCTAAGCTCGGATTATGAGATTTGGCAAGTGGGAAATAGGCTTGAATCCCAATGTAATCCAGTTCATCCCAAAATTTGATTTGCTCAAACTCCGTGAAATTTGCAGCATAAACTAATTTACCTGAATAGACCTTTCGAACCTGAGCAATCACGTTTCGCCAATCACTTTCCCGATGGGAAGTCTTCTCCAACTCTGTCCCGATGCAGAGCATGGTAAACCCTTGGGTCTCTGCTAGCATCGCATAGTCCAAGATGAATCCCCGATAATTATCAAACCAAAGCGACCAATCTTCTTCCGTCTTCATCTCAATCTCTCCCGGCCAGCTTCCCCGAGCCCAAAGGTGGGGCTTGAGTATATTCATCATACCCAACGCGGAGGAAGAATCCAAAGTAGCCTTTAAGCCATTAGAGGATTCCCCCCACCATGCTTTATCATTAACTGTTTGCCATTTGATCTCGGGAGAATTCACTGCAGACTGCCAACCGAAAGGAGTTTGGGAAATAGCATCTGCTCCGGTAGCTTTCAAAGCTTTCAGTTCAGGACCCTGAAGCGCTGATCGAGTTCCTACCCAACATACTCCTTTCCATTTTTCCGAGGCGATAAATAACTCCTCTTCCGGAATTACAAACCAAGAAAATGCAACTATCAGAATCAATCCGACGCTACTAAATAGATAGGAATTTCCAGCTAAGCCTTTCATTTGATTAGCATGGTTTGAATTATAATATCTTCCTGAAGGGTCTTATGCACAGGGCATCGATTGGAGATTTCCAACAATCGTTGTCGTTGCTCGTTATCCAGATCCCCTTCGAGTTGGATGATGCGAGTGAATTGACTCACTTTTGTCTCTGATTTCTCAGGAACTTTACTGTCATCAAGGTGAACTTTGTCATGGTTTAAGTAAACCGAAATCTCCTTAAGTGGCCATTTCTTTCTTTCAGCATACATCTTCAAAGTCATGGCCGTACAGCTTCCAAGTGAAGCCATCAATAAATCATAAGGCGTTGGACCTAGATTTGCTCCACCAACTTCAGCAGGCTCATCTGCCAGTAAATGATGAAATGGGGTTTTGATCTCAGTCGTATACCCCTCTCCTGCCAATCTGACCAATACTTGATTTCCTTTCAAATCATTGACGGTGGCTTCAGCGGAAGGTTTTACATATCGGCTACTCCATGTGGCAATAACTTCTCCTATGTATTGGCTATCGATCGGATTGGATAAAAGGTGATCCGCACCATCTAAAGAAATAAAGCTTTTGGGATGAAAAGCTGCCTGATAAAGTTCGGCTGCATTGGAAATAGCAACTATAGTATCCTGCGGAGAATGAAAGATCAAAATGGATTTTTTAACATTCTTCAAAAAGCTTTCCAGGGGCTTTTGCTCCAAATCATCAATAAAGGCTTTATTTATTCGGAATGGACGGCCTCCGATATTTACTTTCCCCGAACCATTCGCCTCGATTTCTTCAATTTTATCTTGGAACAAATTCTTGACATGGGCAGGATAGGCGGGAGCCGCAATCGTGGCTATAGCTTCAATAGATTCCAGTTGCGCAGCGGCATAAATCACTGCTGCTCCGCCTAGTGAATGGCCGACCAATAGTTTTGGAGCTTGGTAATGTTCAGCTAAGAAAGCTGCAGCGTCGCTTAGATCTGAAATATTAGCGGAAAAAGAACTGTCCTGAAACTCTCCCTCAGATCTACCCAGTCCTGTAAAGTCGAAACTCATCACAGCGATCCCTTGCTGGGAAAGAGCGGTGCAAATCTGAGTAACTGCCGAAAAGTTTTTGGTGCACGTAAAGCAATGCGCAAAGAGTGCGTAAAATCGAGGCGCTTGGTCCAAAGGCAAGTATAAATTAGCAGCAAGCTTTAGCTTTTTTCGATTTTCAAAAAGCAATAGCTTGGGATTCATATCAGGTTATTTATTGAGTGGATGTACTTTGATGTTTTCAAGATTGATCTCTGAAAGTAACTCTAAATCACCAGAAAGGTAAAGTTCCTGCATCTTTTCTACCGGTGTATCTTTATCCTCCGGCTTCAGGTTCAGGTAGTTTTGAAAACGAATGCCTCCTACATCGATTACTTCTCTCACCTCCCTCATTCGAACTCCTCCCCCATCAGTGTTATAGCTATAAGCAATAAAATCAATGAAATGATCCTCCTTTCCGATCCAATATAAAAATTGATCGTCAAAGTCTACTCCCCCACCGTCTTGTTGGAAAACCACCTTAATCAACTCGTAGGTCTTATCATTTAAGGTAGTCTCGCCTAGGTATTCTTTGATGACTGAGGAGTCATTTAGTCCATATGGCAAAAAAGCAAAATAAGCGACTGAATTCACCGATCTTGAATATTTACCGATCCATTCTTGGTCGAGTGTATCGATCTGTACACCATTCACAGTCCGGATAAAACCTGCATTATTCAACACATCCTTTACCATTCCCGTCGAATCTGTAAACTCACGAATGTATTCAAACTCACTTTCAGTCTTGAAAATCGTGTAATGGATCTTTCTAAAATCAAACTCAATCATTGATTTCGAAAAAGCAGCTCCACCATGCGCTGCAATGGAATCATCTACGATTCGCTGCGCTTCCGATCGTGAATCACATGCGCTAAACCAGAATCCACAACCTACCAAAAGGAGTAAACTTACTTGTTTCATTTTTATCATAATTTATTCAAAAATCAATTCATACTCCGTGTAACTGTATTCTGCCCGAAGATATAACCGCTCCCCTGACTCATTGACCCGAAAGCTCTCCCTCGTCCCGTGCAGTAGCAGTCCGGAAGAATCATCATAGGACAGGTCATAAATCAGACTTCGATGATCCTTGAGCTGCACTTCATTTCCAATCATTAGAAAATTTTTTGGATCAAAATAATACCACCATTGATCCGCTTCAGCTCCATAGTCAACGGCGATGACCTCCACCAGCGTTCCATTTTCGAGTGTCTTTTGACCCTCATATCTGAGTTTGGGACCTTCGTCAAGTAATTTCCAAGGCTGAGCAAGTGCATAAAAGGCCGCATCCAAATCTTTCTTCTTTTGGGCTAAGAAATCGGGGTTTTTTACCTCATTTCCTCCCAAAGTGTAGCGCATCATTGAACCGTCCCAGGCGGAAACATGCGCGATACTATCTACTTCCCAGCTGATCTTACCTTCAAAAAACGGGGACAATCGGAACTCATTAAATTGGTCAGTTTCAGATTCCACTTCCCCGTTTTCATTGAGCAGTCGAGTCCACTTTCTAAATTTGATAGCTTTCAGATTCCCCCAAGAGTTTGAAGTCTCATGGGCTTTGATACTCTTTTGCAAAAGTTCTATTGCTTGCCTTTCAGAACTTGGAGCACAACTCGCCAAAAGGAAAATCAGGAGAATAAAAAGAATGTTTTTCGTAATCATAGCTGCAAATTAGAGTTTCTTTTTTGCCTAAAATAATCCAGATAAATTCCCACACATACCAAACCATATTCCAAAAAGAGGAAAAGTGGTTGCTCACGGTAATTCGCATTCCCATAGGCTTGATAGGAGA
>CAWUWQ010000270.1:0-6635 GCA_963926065.1 uncultured Algoriphagus sp. | reverse complement strand
AGGCAGACCTGTATCTCGCAATGCTACACGAAACTCCAAAAAATCAAGTCTATTTTGCCTGGATTGGCGCGCTCGAACCTCGAAAGGCACATTATTATTTAATCCATACTCCGGATTTTATTATCGAATATGACAATGTTGGTTTTATGAATAATGGAAATCACATCCATGCGATCTGGCGCGAAAAGAACAATGATTTTGGAGTCGATATCTTGAAAAAGCATCGATTGGATCATGAGCATAAGTAGTCCAGACATTGGGCTGATGCTGGTTTTTCAGCAGGTCAAAAAGTAAGTTCGAAACGTGCTTTCCTTATTCTAGTGTTTCCCATTTCAATTTTGCACGTCTAACCAAACCGATTGCGGTATTCACTCGGAGTAACACCCAATATTTTTTTTACATAACGAGTAAAAAATGACCGACTGGAAAATCCCATTTCATCAGAAATCTCTGCGATGTTCAGTTTTCCGTTTTGTAGTAGAAGCGCAATTCTTTCTTTAGCAAATCGTTGGATCCATTCGGAAGCGGTGATGCCAGAGTTTTGTTTGGAGATTGCATTCAGATATTTAGCGGTTATATCCAACTGATTGGCATAAAATTGAACTTCACGCTCTTTCATACAATGATCCTGAACCAAATGTCTAAACCTTTCATACAAGGTTCCTGTTTGTAAACTCCGTTTTCTGCGTTCATATTCATTTACGAATGTGTGCCACATTTCCAGTATGAAAAGTCGCATTTGTAGTCTTAAAGCTTCTTCATAAAAATGATGTTCCTTGTCCAGAAATTTTGCGTTCAACAATTGGAAATTGGATAAAACACGTCGCCTGTCATTCTTATCATTCAGTTGTTTGACAGGATATTGACGGGAATGTAAGGCTGCATCTATGCCCCAGTTTTGGTCTGGGATATTAGCGTTTAAAAATTGATTTTCTACTAGCAGAACTGTTGCGCTAAAACCTTTTGAAAATTCTAAGTCGGTCAACTTACTTTTAGCAAACCAAAATAAAAATTCACCGCTTTTGCAACTCTGCTCCATATCGTTGAATACGAAATCAACTCTACCTCGATGACAAATTAAATGCGTGTGGTAATTTGCCTGAAAGTCCTTTGGAAAATCATCTTTTTTGGAGACTTTCAGCATGATTATCCGTTCAGGCTTATCTAATTTTTCATTTTCTGGAGTCATCCTTTAAGATAAGTGATATTTGACATTAATGAGGTAATTAGTGTAACAAATGAAACAAATTCATGATATAGTTTTGTGTTCTAAGCAACTGAACTAGTAATGAAACCCACCTCTTGTACTATGAAAAACCTGATGGTACTACTAATCGTTTTTGTATTCAGTTTTAATGCGATAGCGCAAGAAAAAATAGAACAGTTTCTTGATGATTTTAGAGGAACAGCAAGCCTTACTCAAAATGGAATTTCGTTAGTCCCCTCTTTTTCTTTGGGAGATCCGGCCCTTTTATTTGATTTAAAATTTACCAAGGGGAAATTAAGTTTTGAACCCGATATGCGCTTTGCATTGGATGGCAAGCCATGGTCTTTTATTTTCTGGTTTCGGTATAAGGCGATAGAAAATAAACGGTTTTCATTGCGTCTTGGAGCACACCCTGCCTTGAACTTTAGGACGGTTAATATTATTAGAAATAATAAACCCGAGGAGCTTTTGGAAGCACGGCGGTACTTTGCCGCTGAGGTGGCTCCTACCTATAAGATTTCGGACAATATAGGGATCGGTGCATATTACCTATATGGCCATGGCTTTGATGAAGGAGTAAAAAACACCCACTTTATGGTATTGAATTCATACTTCAACAACCTTTATCTTTCCGAAAAATTATATTTTAATATATCGCCCCAAGTCTATTATTTGCTTACGGACGATTTAAAAGGTTTTTATTTTGTGGGCTTTGTCTCCTTGATAAAAAAAGATTTTCCCATTTCCGTTTCAGCTATTCTCAATAAGGCTATCGATACAGAGATAGTACCTGAAGATGATTTCACATGGAATATTTCTTTGGTATACAGCTTTGGTGGTGCCAATAGGCGAATGCTAAAACAAAAAATTTGATGACATTTAAAATCTTTAATTTATAGAAATGGACCAGGCACAAAATCAAGAAAACAGTTCACTTCCAGCGGATAGGGACATATTTGAGCGGTTATTAAATGGTGAAATCATTCCGCCCAGCGACCCCCAAGCCTATAGAATGATTGAGGCTTCATATGACACAAAAAATTTGCTCGTGCAGATGAACAATGCAAGCGATCCAAAAGAAATCCGAGATTTGCTGAGCCAAATTACAGGAAACCAAATTGACGAAAGTGTTACTGTTTTTACACCCTTGTATATCAATTATGGGAAGCATACGAAAATTGGTAAAAACGTTTTCATCAACTTCGATTGTACCTTTTTGGACCTTGGCGGTATTACCATCGAAGATGGCGTATTGATAGCAACCAAAGTCAGCTTGCTTTCTGAGGGCCACCCTATTTCTCCAAATCAAAGACATTCGCTTGTTCCAAAACCTATTCATATTAAAAAGAATGTATGGATTGGTGCCAATGCCACCATTTTACAGGGAGTCACCATTGGCGAAAACTCGGTTGTTGCCGCTGGCTCAGTTGTTTCAAATGATGTCCCCGACAATGTGGTTGTAGGAGGTATTCCTGCAAGAATTATTAAAACAATTCAGTAAAGAACAGTCCTATGAAAACAATGACTTTGCTAGTAAAGAGCATTTTCCTTTTGCAATTGCTTGCCTGTTTTCAGGAAAATACGATTAAACCGAATGAACAGCAATATGAAAATACGGACAAAATGAAAATCACTGTAGGAACATCTACTTTTTCAGCGACCCTCCAAAGCAATGCCACAGCAAATGCTTTTAGGGAAAGCTTACCTATTACGCTTACGATGAGTGAATTGAACAACAATGAAAAATATGCTGATTTAGAGGGGAGTCTACCCACCAATGCTTCTAATCCGGGAACTATCCAAAATGGCGATTTGATGCTGTATGGCTCAAGTACTTTGGTGCTGTTCTACAAATCGTTTTCCACCTCTTATCGGTACACAAAGATTGGGCTCATCGATGATCCCAAAGGACTTGAAGAAGCCTTAGGCACTGGTGATGTTAGTATTACGTTTGATAACAATTAGAATAATAAGGAAGAAATGTTAGAACTAGACCCAATTTGATTAACTGAAAACGAACATAAAATGAAAATAACACAACTATTATTTCTCCTATTGGGGTTACAGGTATCCCAAATTACATTTGGTCAATCCACAAATCCTGTAATTTCCCATTTTCCTGAAGGGACCATCTTACATAGTAATATTGCCTACAATAATGACACCTTGGTAAAGCACCTGTTGGATATCTATTTACCGCCCAATATAAAGGGCAAGGTTCCCTTGATCATATTTATTCACGGAGGTGGGTGGATCGGCAACGACAAGTATGCCGACATCGGTTACATGAAAAATACGGTGGCAGAAATCATTAAAAGTGGGTATGCGATAGCTTCCATAGATTACCGATTTGCCACGCAGGCCATTTTTCCGGCCCAGATTCAGGACTGTAATAGCGCAGTTTCCTACTTATACGATCACGCTGAAACGTATGGCTTTGATAAAGAACGATTCGCTTTAATGGGGTTTTCCGCAGGAGGACATTTGGCTTCATTGCAGGGTCTATCAAACAATAACCAAATTGCTGACTTCTTTATGCCCTACACTTCCCGAGATTTTTCTTTTAAAGCGGTTGTGGATTTTTATGGGCCATCGGAATTGACTTCACTGAAAAGTAGCGAAGATCCTAAAGCGCCTGAGGCCATCCTATTAGGAGCAACACCCGTAGCGCGACCGGATCTGTCGAAAATAGCAAGTCCCGTGACCTATGTTGACAAAAATGATCCGCCTTTTTTGATTATTCATGGAGGGAATGATGAGATAGTTTGGAATAGGCAATCGAAACTTCTAAGCGGTTGGTTGACAGCTACTGGGGTAGAGAATGAGTTAATTATTGTCCCAGATGCTCCCCACTTTGGTAACATGTTCGATGTAGAAGATATTCGCACAAAAGTTATGGTGTTTCTGGAAAAACAGCTGAAGTGATAGGTGAATATTCTTCGGTCAATAAACTAGACAATAATCCAAGGAGGTACTCCTGCAAAAATCATCAAGAAAACTTAAAACAAATAAAATGAGAACAATACAGACACTTGCAGTTGCCCTACTAGTATTGATAGGACAAGGCTGCAACACAAAAGTTGAAAAACAAGAAAACATGGAATCGGCTCCTTCTGAAGAAGCAATTTTTCCTATGGGCGAATTGGGGGCTGCTACAAATTTCACAGGCAATGCCTACAATTTTGGCTTAGTCGAAAATGATTCTATCTACAACACACTTGTGGGAAATGTCTATTTCGAAAAAAGCGCAAGATCCAATTGGCACTTTCATCCAAGCGGGCAAATTCTAATTGTACTCGATGGTGAAGGGTATCATCAACTGGAGGGACAGCTAAGACAATTGATGAAAAAAGGTGAAGTCATCAAAGTTCCGGCAAATACAAGGCACTGGCACGGCGCAACTGAAGAAAACAGTCTTACGCAAATGTACATTCTACCAAAAACAGAAAATGGATTCGTTACCTGGCTTGAGCCAGTGACGGATGAGCAGTATAAATCTAACAAGTAATAGAAATGGAAATTATCAGATTAGGGTCTCAACCATCAGTTAAAGGCCCAGAAGATTGGTTCACAGGGCCTGTTCGCATCAACTATTTATATCAACCAAATGGATACCGACGCGCTGGTGCAGCGGAGGTAACATTTGAAGCTGGTGCAAGAACTGCCTGGCACACACATCCTCTTGGTCAAACTTTAATTGTATTGTCCGGAATTGGCTTAGTCCAACGTGAGGGCGGTGCTATTGAGGAAATCCGACCAGGTGATATTGTCTGGTTTGCTCCGGGAGAAAAGCATTGGCATGGAGCATCTGCAACACTAGCAATGACTCATTTCGCCACGCAAGAGGAGCTGAACGGAAAAGTGGTGGACTGGATGGAGAAGGTAACAGACGAAGTCTATCACGCTAAATAAATCCCTGCTGGGAGTAGAAGAAACATAGTTGGGACTAGGTGTAGGTACTATCTTTAAAAACAAGAATTTTTTAAAAATTTTACCTTTACGATACCGGAGAGAAAGCATACCGTGATCATTCACTTGGATGTTTACCTTGTATAGTTCCGACTTGATAGGCACAATTTTTTCAGCTTTTTCAAAGCTGACTGGAGAGGGGATAAGTCCAACTTCGCCTTTGAGATTTACAGTTTTCTCCGCCATTCGACCGGGAATAAAAATAAAACGTCTTTTATTCTTAGCAGCCTTCAAAACATGTTTTGAGGGAATTTCCTATCTTCTGGCTCCTAAGCAACTGACACCCCTAAATGAAGATGTTCCATTTTTTTTATTGTGCGTTCATTTTTCTGTTTTTCGCTTGCAATCCTCAGATCAAAAATCAAAAAATACCTGAAAAGCTAAACATTCTCCTCATCGTCGCTGATGACCTGGGATATGCCGATTTGGGAAGCTTTGGTGGTGATATAGCTACTCCAAATCTGGATGAGTTGGCCCGTCAAGGAATTCGATTCAGCCGATTTCATACCGCTCCTTTTTGTGCAGTTAGCCGGGCAATGTTTTTATCGGGGAATAACAATCATATCGCAGGCATGGGGGTTCAGGGATTGAATACTGATGTAGAGGGTTATGAAGGCCACCTTACTGACAGAATTATCCCATTTCCAGCGGTATTCCAAAAGGCAGGCTATTCCACTTTCATGGCAGGAAAATGGCACCTTGGCTTAAGACCTGAAGACAATCCACATCAAAAAGGATTCGAACACTCTTTTGTTTTATTGGAAAGCAGTGGAAACCATTATAGTTCAAAGGGAATATGGGAAAAAAGCCCTATCTCATCTTACACAGAAGACGGGATAGAAACTACTTGGAAGGAGGATGAATATTCTACGGATGTTTACACCGATAAATTGATCTCCTATATCAGTCAAAGCCAAAAAGAAAATCGTCCATTTTTTGGTTTTGCCGCTTATACCTCTCCGCACTGGCCACTACAAGTCGATGAAAAATACTGGAAGAAATACGAAGGCCGCTATGACGATGGCTATGAAGCCTTAAAGGCAAAGCGTTTTGAAAGCTTGAAGAAGGCGGGAATGATTGCAGAAAATGCGGTTTTGCCTCCTTCTCATCCAGATATCAAAGCTTGGGATTCCCTTTCCCCCGAGGAGCAAAAAAAGGAGGCCCGAAAGATGGAGCTCTATGCAGGGATGGTGGATAACTTGGATTACAACGTAGGGAGATTGATCAATCATTTAAAAGAAACAGGACAATACGAGAACACTTTGATTGTCTTTATGTCTGATAATGGGGCAGCAGGGGAAGATTTTTATAATAACAAGAATTATGGCCCTTACCTTCAGGAGAATTACTCAGATGAGTATGCCGAAATGGGAAAAGTAAATTCCTATATCTCTTATGGACCGCAATGGGCTGAAGCGGGATCTTCTCCATTCAAATATTACAAAGGATTCACTACCGA
>CAWUWQ010000269.1:0-5898 GCA_963926065.1 uncultured Algoriphagus sp. | reverse complement strand
GAAATCAAATCAGGGGATAAGTTGGTAGAAGCCACAAGCGGCAATACTGGGATAGCCTTGGCGATGGTGGCCAAAGTTCTAGGATTGGAGATGACCCTGATCATGCCAGACAATTCTACTAAGGAACGAGTCCTCTCTATGGAAGCTTATGGGGCTAGGGTCATTCTGACACCTGCTGCAAAAACTATTGAATATTCCAGAACACTAGCTGAGGAAATGAATGTGAATGAGGGATATTTCATGCTCAATCAGTTTGCAAATCCGGATAATTACCTTGCACATTATAACACCACCGGACCTGAAATTTGGAATGATACCCATGGAAAAGTAACCCACTTTGTCTCGGCTATGGGCACTACAGGGACAATTATGGGTGTCTCTCGTTATTTAAAAGAAATGAATCCCAATATTCAAATCGTAGGCACACAACCTACCGATGGGTCAAGTATTCCTGGAATTCGTAGATGGTCACCTGAATTTTTACCGGCTATTTTCGAAGCAGATCGTGTAGATCGTGTAATAGATGTAAGTCAAGATCAAGCAACCTCTATGACCCGCAGAATGGCTAAGGAGGAAGGAATCTTAGCTGGGATGAGTAGTGGGGGAGCATTATTTGCGGCTTTGGAACTTTCCAAAGAACTTAAAGAGGGACTAATTGTCTGCATCACATGCGACCGAGGCGACCGGTATTTGAGTTCGGATTTGTTTGGGTGAAAGTAGGGGCCTGAGCTGTCGGGAGGACAATAGGAAATTTTATAATAGAGATTGGGGAACAGAGATTAAAGATTTTTTAAAATCATGATAAGGCCCAGAGCGGTGCTTCTATTGTAAATAAGAATCACGACGATTTTATGTTTTGGAGTAATTGATAGCAATCGGAGATTATATAACGCTAAAACAAAAGGATTTCAATTGATTGATAATTTTATTCAAGACTGAAAATCTCGAAAAGTAGATATTAATTTTTTCACCATATAATATGTACCCTCTTCTTGTTTTTGCCTTGGTCCAATGTGTCTAATTCGACGTGTGATAAAGGGCTATGTGGAGTCACACCTGACTTAGTTGGGCGAAGTATAATTAAATAGAGACAAGCTTAAATTGGAAATTTGATGTTTCGCTTTTATTCCAAGATATTTCTTTTCCAAGGTGATAAAAAGCCTCTAAAAGTGGGGCATTATTGATTTTCCCGGCATCAATCGCATTAAAACCTATTAATTCTATTAGTCTTTTCACTCTAATTTTACCTGGGATATCATCTCCACAAAAATATACTTCTTTGATTAGCCCAACATTGTCTGAATTGGGATAATCAATTCCCAAATTATTAAAGCCTTTGAACAAATTTGCCTCTGGCGCTGCTCTTTGAAGTAAAAGGGTGTTAGAAGCTCCTAACTTTTTATCATATGGAGCATTAGTACAGTCAATGATGAGTTTCGTACTGGTATTCACATTTTTCAAAGCCAGGGAGATTTCCTTCAAGTCTATGTTCTCACTACAAATGAGAATGATTTCCGATTGGATGATTGCGGATTCATAGGGACAGATTCTATGATTGAGTAAGTTGAGCATCCTCCAGTCATTTTCTTGGGTATCGAAATCATGCCTCACCCCGAATACTACATTCAGTCCGGCATTGATAAATTTTTTGCCCAATGTTTTTGCGAGCGAAGTGCCACCTAGAATTCCTAGTTTCATATTTTAGAAAGAGTGAAATATTGTAATGAATTACTTGTCAAATTCTCTTTAAAACATTGATTATAACCATTTAAACAGCTCAAAAGAGATTAAGAGCCAATAATAAAAATATAATTTTGAAAAAACACTAAAAACAATATATTTTTTAATTTATTATGCATGAAATACATAATAATTCTTTCAAAAGAAAAACACACACTCGTGATTCGAAGTCATTTCTCGAAGTTTTCAACTTAATGAATTGGTGTTGAGTGCTTAGTGGCACTCTTTAAAGCGTCTGTTTCTCACTGAACGACATAGGAGACTTCTGCCGCTTTAAAAAAAGAAAATCCAAGCATTAGATTCCTATTTCGGTCTTTGGAAAAACCTTGTTCTCAGTTAATGCAAGAAAATAAAACTGGATGTCTATATTCTAATCAAAAAAACTGCTTCATCTTATTCAACCCTGTCGTAATCACATACTCAGCATCCATTGCATAGTAGGTTGGATTGAAGAGTTCAAGTGAAAGGATAATCTGTCCTCCTTTTGATTTCAAAACCTCGGAAAGTTCCTTCAGTGGCGCAGCTCCATCTCCGGGAAAGACACGATCCTTATCCTGCTGCTCTAGTCTCGGGATATCCGCTGGTACATCATTCATATGGAAGATATCTATGGCATGTCCATCCAGCATTTTCATGCCTTCAAAGCCAGATCCTCCGCGGAATAAATGGTAGACATCTGCCAAAATCTTGGCGTCTTTATCATCCGCTGCTGCTGCTACCATCATCGCCTGACCCAAATGGTGAAAAGAAGGATAAGCTCCCCAAAACTCCAATTGAGGCATTACCCCAGTTTTTCGACCTAGGTCAAGCAATCGCTTGTACTTTTCTCCTGCCTGAAGCAGGTCAAGTGGTGCTTCAGTCCCGATTGCCGGAGCCGCCACTCGTGGACAACCTAGCTCTGCCAAGACTCCCATTTCTTTTTCCATCTGTATAAAACCAGTCTTGCTCTTCTCTGCATCTTGGGACATCCAAGTCGGAAATCCAATGCAATCAAAAAATTGTAATCCGGCATCAGAAGCAAGCTTTTTGAGCGATGCGATTGATTTCCCAGTTTCCAGATACCCCTGAACCTCCATCATCCAAGGCTCAAATCCGTCATAACCAGCTCGGGCAGCCAGCTCGATGAGTTGAGGCAAGCTTAACTTTTGCCCTCTGATTGTACTGGTATTTAGGGAAAAGAGAAATTTGGTTTTTTCTTTAGGACTTGTTGCCGCAAAGGCAGCAGTAAGAGGAAGGGTTGTAGCTCCTAATGCAAGGGATTTGATAAGTGTTCTTCGGTTAATCATTTCTTTGTCTAAGAATTAGTGGTATGATCCATTTAAAATCTACTTTAACCTTCCATGATATCTTCCAAAGATTTGAATCATTTCTTCGGTAGTATCGTGCAATAGATTTATATGTTAAAAATAAGCTTTTTTCTTTCGGGTCTTTTGATTTTTGGATGGTCGGCTAAAGCGCAGGAAGTCTCAGCTTCCGATTCTTACCTTTCACTCTACCAAAAGCAGCTACCCTTTTTCCAAGAGTTGATTAGTGGAGGGCTCTATGCAGATTCTCCGCGTAACTTTGATGGGCATCCATTCTTCGAGACTCGAGTTTTTGGAAATGGGGTACTTCGAATTAATGAGGTAAACTATAAGGAAGTTCCTTTGCTCTATGATAGCCAGGCAGATTGGGTTATAACTTTCCATCCAATCCACAATCAAAAAATTCTAATTAAATCGGAGAAAGTCGATGAGTTTGAACTTCAGGATGGTTCCGAATTCAGGAATTTCAAAGGGAATGAAACCTATACGCATCACCGCAACGGATTCTACGAAATCATTTCGGATGGGGAGATCAAAGTTTTGGCAAAGCACCACAAAGAGCTAAAGCCCGTGAATGAACTTGGTGATTACACCAAAGTATTTGTGGCCTATGAGGATTTGTTTTATTGGTATAATGGAAAATTCGAATCCGTGAGCAGAAAATCACAGGCAATTAATCTATTGGGATTAGATAAGAAAGAAGCTAAGCAGGCGCTGAAAGCAAGCAGACTTGATTTTAAACGAAATATGGAACAGGCATTAGCCATTTTGGCGAATTTGAGGACTAAGCGTTCGGATACTTTTGAAGGGTTTTCGAAATGAGGAAACTGGTACTCTTAGGGCTTCTTTGCTTTCTATATATAGGTGCTTTTGCGCAAAAAGCGCCTTTACCCAAAATTTCGGGAATGTATGCGGGAATGAGTTTTGATCGATTTGCCGCAAATATTGAATCCGATACTCCCTATCGATTCTTTTTCAAAGAAAAAGATGTTGCTGGTATTTTGGTTAATCTACAATTGACCAATTCCGAACTGAAAGATGCATTGGATCAGATTTTCACAAAATCAGGCTTGACCTACATCATTGATAAATCAAATCAAGTCTGGATCAATAGAGGACCAAGACTAACTTTAGATTTTCCTTCGGATTATTTTCAGATTCAACAGCGCAATGATTCTGCAACCAGTGCTTCAGATGCCATAGAAGCTTTTGCGAAAAATAAGCGATTCGTAATCGGAAGAGCTTCAGATAACCCCCAATCCAAAACGGCCACGCTGAGCGGAATGGTCAGCAGCATCGAATCAGGTCAGCCTATCAACGGCGCGATTGTCTTGGAAAAGGTCAATTACGCTCAGATTGTAACCGATGTAACCGGGCGATATCGACTAAATTTACCCAAAGGGCGACATACGATCGTAGTCCAGAATATCGGTGGATTTCAGGAGCAGCGCCAGATTGATCTGCAGGGTGATGGAACTTTTGATATGAGGATCGAGGAAAATGTGCTTTCGCTAGACGAGTTTGTGGTGAGTTCTGGAGCTATGTCCAATATCAACAAACTCGAAATGGGTGTACAATCCATCAGCATTGCAGAGGTTAAGCGATTGCCAGCAATATTGGGTGAAGTGGACGTGATTCGAGGATTGCTGACGATGCCAGGAGTAAATACGGTAGGTGAAGCAAGCGTTGGGTTCAATGTCCGAGGTGGAGCAGCAGATCAGAATTTGATTCTCTACAATCAGTCCACAATTTTCAATCCTTCACACGTATTTGGATTCTTTTCTGCCTTTAATCCAGACATGGTTACTGGAGTAGAGCTTTATAAAGGTTCCGTACCGGTAAATTATGGAGGCAGACTTTCCTCTGTCTTACAGGTTGCTCCTAAATTTGGGAGCACCGAAAAAATAGGAGTGAGTGGAGGAATCGGGATCATGACAGGTCGATTAAGCGTAGAAGGTCCAATCAGTGATAAGACTACTTTTATTGTCGGTGGGCGAACTACTTATTCCAATTGGGCCCTCAATCTTTTGGATGATGAAGCTGCTCTGAATGGTTCAAATGCTTCATTCTATGATTTTAATGCAAATGTAAGGCATCAGATAAATGATAAAAATAGTCTGGAATTTACCAGTTACTTGAGCAGCGATGAATTCAGCTTTGATGCCGACACGACTTATTCCTATCAAAATCGTAATCTAGCACTTACCTGGAGACATTTTTTCAATGATCAATTGGAGGGTAAATTCACTGTTGGCTACGATAGCTATGAATTTGGGATCGTTGGCCTAGATAATCCTTTGAATTCTTTTGATTTCAAGTTCAATGTCAATCAGATCCATGCTCGTGCTGATTTGGAATACAGAAAAAGCGAGCGACATATCCTGAAATTTGGTTTGCATGCCATAGACTATCAATTGAACCCAGGGACAAATAGTCCATTTGGTTCAGAATCCATAGTCATCAATAAAGATCTTGAGGATGAGCAAGCCCGAGAAATATCAATCTATTTTGGAGATGAGTTTTTTGTCAATGAAAAATTCTCTCTGAGCTATGGTGGAAGATATATGTTCTATCAGCTCTACGGCCCTTTGACAGTGAATCAGTACGTTCCAGGCGCACCAATTACAGAGAGTAATGTCATTGGGGAAGAGACTTTAGGGAAAGGGGAAAATGTAAAGACTTACCATGGTCCGGAGTTTAGAGTCTCCGGAAGGTATAATCTAAGCAATCAGTCCTCCATCAAGTTTGGTTTCAATACCATGCGCCAAAATATTCACTTGCTTTCCAACACGTCCTCGATTGCACCGACGGACTCATGGAAACTCAGTGATAGCTACATTAAGCCACAATCTGG
>CAWUWQ010000268.1:0-2593 GCA_963926065.1 uncultured Algoriphagus sp. | reverse complement strand
GAGCTCAAAATTCCAGCTATGGTCAACACCCAGATGATGGAAGGTCTGATTAAGCCAAATGCAAAATTATTTGAAGGAATTGACTTGGAAAAAATTCCAGTAATCGATCAAATCATCATGGCCAATCCAGAAGATTATCTGGCTGGCATGGACGCCTTTTATACCAAGTCTCTGAAAGAGCTCTCGCCAGGGGTTCATGTAATGCTGATTCATCTTGCATTTGATGATGAAGAAATGAATGCAGTTACGAAGGATCATGACACGTACCATGCCCCATGGAGACAGGCTGATTACGATTTTTTCACCAGTGAAAAAGCGAAAACCTTGATTCAAGAAAACAACATCAAATTGATTACCTGGAGAGAAATCGGACAACTATTAAAAAAGTAACATCTCTTTATGTCTAAATCCTACGCGGCCTTTTTCCTTTTATCAGCACTGATTTTTTCTTGTTCCATCCCAAAATCCCCAATTGAGGGGCTCTGGGAAAGCCTTGATGAACTGCCTCAGCTTACCGGTAAATCAGATTATTTGAAAAGTCCATTTACGGCTACAGGAGATCGCCTGTATCTGATCGGAAATCAAGATGGTAGCTTTCCGGATATGGGTTGGCACGTGGAAGGAGAAATGGGTGGAATCTGGATGCACCCCATCAAATTAATGGATGGGTTTACAGTTTCAATCAGCTCTGGAGAGACGAGTATTTGTCTTGATGAAGGCAAGTCGTTTACAAATTATCCCATGGCAAACGCTATCGAATTTGATGCGAGTAACTTAGGGTTGGAGATTAATCGCTTACACTTTGTGCCAGATGGAAGGCAAGGAATGGTCGTCCTTTTTCAAATCAAAAATGTGGATAAGTCCGAAAAGCCGATCCGATTTCAGTTTAATGCCTATGTGGATTTGATGCCGGTTTGGCTTGGGGAACGCACTGGAATGATAGATAGCACAGATGTGATTTCCTTTGATGAGCAGACTCAAACCTTTACCGGAAAAGACCTGGGGAATAATTGGTTTACAGTCTGGGGAAGTAGTAAGGAGTTTAATTTGAATCCTTCCGAAGTAAGTTGTGAAATGAACCCTAAAGGTAAAGGAGCTGGTGCTGGTGCTGCTATTGATTTGATCATTCAGGCAGGAGAATCCGTCAGCATTCCTATTTTTATTTCAGGTTCGGATCAGACCAATTTGGCAGCAATAGAGACCTTTGCAGATTTAAAGTCCACTTACGTTGAAGATTTCTTTTCCAAAAGATCCAGATTTGAAAAACTCCGAAAAACCGCAGCGATTCAAATCCCAGATCAAGAATTGCAACAAGCTTATGAATGGATCAAATACAACACCGACTGGCTAGTCCGGGACGTTCCAGGTATTGGTCGAGGTTTTGGGGCTGGATTGCAAGATTATCCCTGGTGGTTTGGAGTGGATAGCGAGTACACCATTCAAGGCTTAATCACTACAGGTCGAAAAGACCTGGTCTATTCCACCATAGAATTGATTCATTCTCTATCGGAAAAAGAAAATGGAAACGGTCGGATCGTTCATGAAGTAAGTACCAACGGCACAGTTTTCAATCCCGGAAATATCAATGAAACCCCGCAGTGGGCTTCTATGATTTGGGAAGTGTATCGCTGGACTGGAGATCGGGAGTTTCTAGAAACCTATTTTCCTGGAATCAAAAAAGGATTGAATTGGCTACTCGCTGAAAACGACAAAGATGGAAACCTCTTACCCGATGGCTATGGCATGATGGAGATTCATGGCTTGGAATCTGAGATGATCGATGTGGCTGCTTACAGTCAAAAGGCTTTTGCCGATGCTGCTCAGATGGCTGAAATACTAGGGGAAATTGAACTTGCGAATAGTTATCAACAGACGGCAGATGCTTTAGCAGAAAAGATAAATACCGATTTTTGGGTTCCGGAATTCGGCTCTTATGCAGATTTTATCGGAACAGCAGAAGAAGCTCTTCATTTGATTGAGGGAGCAATTATCCGAGCCGATACCTTAAATAAACCTTGGGCGGTGGAAGAATTGAAAGCTACAAAAGCAACCTTATCCACCTTGCCAAAAGACCAAAAACAGGGCTTTGTACTCTACCACAACTGGGTGGTCAACACTCCGATGGAAACCGGAATAGCAGATCCGGAGAAGGCTAAAATTGCTTTAGCCACTGGCCAAAAATACACCAACCCATTTGGGGTTTTCGTGACTGGAATCGATCGGGATGAACAAGCAGCAAATGAGGATGGCACTTTTTCAGGAAGCAAAATTTTCTCCTACACCGGTGCAGTGATGACTTTGCCGACAGGCGTACAAGCCATCGGTGAAAATAATTATGGGAATCCAGATGCAGCTTTGGATTACCTAAAGCGAATGACCCGAAGTTTTGGTTTTGCCTTGCCGGGTTCGATCTACGAAGTTTCACCGGATTATGGCATGTTTACCCAAGCCTGGAATATGTATAGTTTCGCCGTTCCGATCATCACCCAATTCTTTGGAATTCAGCCGGATGCGGGAAACAAAGTAATTTACATCCGGCCTCAAATGCCTTCCGATTGGAAGGAGGCATCCATTCAAAAAGTGATAATCGGGG
>CAWUWQ010000267.1:0-7122 GCA_963926065.1 uncultured Algoriphagus sp. | reverse complement strand
ATCTCGAAGCATTACCCAAGAATTGTTGGCTGTATATTTCACAAAACTGACATTTTCACCATTGGCTCGGGCTGCATCTTTTAATTCATCCACATTAGAAGCCATCACCTTCGGGTTCCGGATGGTCAGTTGAGTCGTAGTTTTCAAATGACTGATTCCATTAGCGCCTTGGTCAGTATAACTAGCTTGGACTAGGTAATAGCCTTCCGCCTGTGCTGTATTTTTCAATTGGTAAGTCCCAGTTGCCGGCAGTTTTCCACCTCGATCCGGATCTGCAATGCCGAGAATGAAATCTACCATTTCAGAAATCTGCAGATCTTCCAAGTGAGTGTGTCCCGGCATGACACGCTCGCCCCATACTCCTCCACCACCATTTTTGATTTTGTTGGCGAGGTAGACTTGGGCACTTGCATCACCTTTATATTTCTCCGAAACTGCCGTATAATCTGGCCCTACTGATTCGTTGGCAATAGCATGACAGGCCTTACAGCCTGCTTGATTAATGTAAGTTTCTCCGATACTTAGGATCTCTTCCTCATGCCCAACTTTAATCAGGTCATAGCCTTCTAAATAGGTGATAGTTAAATCCAGCTGAGATTGATCAATCTTAGCATCTTCCCGATCGCTGACATTCAAAGCATAGTCGATTGCTTCATTTCCAAAATAAAAGCTCCGATTACCATTCCAATTGATCTGCACGACTGGCGCCTCGTTCCCAACTTTTATTTCCAAAGTAGCTTTACTACTTTCCCCGCTTTTGTCCTTTGCTATCAATTTGACTTGATAAGTACCTGCTTTTTCAAAAGTAAATGACGGGTTGGCTTCCTGAGATATAGCGGCACCTGTTCCAAAATCCCATTCGAAAGTTATCGCATCATCCGTATCTAAATCTAAAGTGCCTTCTGATGAAAATTTAACTTGGAGTGGCGCTGCACCAACTTTATTATCTGCAGAAATTTTAACTTGAGGAGCTCGGTTCCCTTCGGCAAAAACAATCCGGTACAGTCCCGCATCATCATTTTGAGCTCTCCAATAAGTGCCGTATTCCAGCATGTACAAAGAGCCATCTTTGGCAAACTGCATATCTACTGGCTTATCAAAAACGGTTGATGGCATAAAGCGCTCCATGGTATCATACTCGTAATTCTCAGTCAAGCTGACCGTGAAAATCCAATTACGCATCCAGTCATAAATAAAAACCTTACCATCGTAATAGCCTGGAAATCTAACTTCAGATTTCTCATAATCCTCCCGATAATAAACCGGACCAGCCATTGCATTTCTACCACCTTCATCCAGCATAGGGAATTCTTCCGATGGACCATAAGGATACCAAATGAGCGCAGAAGTGGCAGGGGGAAGTATTTCAATTCCTGTATTATTTGGAGACGTATTCTTTGGAGCCATTGGATCAAACTCAAAAATGCTTTCTTGCTTTTCAAAGTCATATTTCCAATAGGGCTTGTTGTTACCCACAAAATAGGGCCAGCCAAAAAATCCTGCCTTGGTGGCTAAGTTGATTTCGTCATGACCTTTCGGTCCTCTTCTGAGTGAATCCACCGCTGCATCTGGTCCAACTTCCCCCCAAAACAAATTTCCATTTCTCTGATCGATAGCGATTCGGTAGGGATTGCGGTTTCCTTTGACATATATCTCTGGTCGAGTATTGGGAGTCCCAACAGGCCAAAGATTTCCTTCAGGGATGGAATAGCTTCCGTCCACCTCAGGTTTGATTCGAATGATCGATCCTCGGAGATCATTTGAATTGCCCGAACTTCGCTGCGCATCTACATTTTCAGGTCTTCCTGCTCGCTCATCAATGGGATTGTAATTATCCGATTCAAATGGTGTGGTATCGTCACCCATGGACAAATACAGATTCCCCTTACCATCAAATTCCAATGAACCTCCTGAATGGCAGCAACCTCTGAACACAGGAACCTCAAGCATAATTTTCTCTGAGCTTTTATCCAGTAGATTTTCTTTGAAATCAAATCTTGAAAGTCGATTGATCGAAGCTCCACCTACAGGTGCGTAATAGAGGTAAATCCAATTATTGGTAGTGAAATTCGGGTCTTTAGCTAAGCCTAGCAAACCATCCTCTCCGTCAGGATAAACCTCCAACTCGCCTACTACAATCGTTTCAGAAGAGGCAGCTTGGTAAAGTTTCAGTTTTCCATTTCGCTCAATAAAAAGTACATCCCCATTATCAAGAACTTCTAACTCCATTGGCTCATTGAGCCCTTCCACCAATGGTATTTTTGTAAATCTGCTTTCTTCAGGTTTTATAGTTGCAAAAGGATCCTCTGATTTTTTTTTGGTACAACTCCACAAACTCAAGCAACACAATGCTAGCAACAGCAGCAATTTTCTCATAGGGTTATTAGGTTATTTTGAATCCTCAATATAAAGAATGCCTACTTGTTATAAATCACATTGGTATGAATGGTATTTTTCCATCAATCAATGCCTTTTGACACAAAATATTTTTTGAAAATAACTTAGAAATTACCTGCCGCATATTTCTTTGTAAGGGCAATACCCACATTTTTTTAGGTCATCAGTTTGATCAAAAGGAACTTCCGGATTGTAGATATCCTCCAACAATATAGTTAGACCCTCTTTGTATTCGTCTTGGAATTCTCTGTAATCATTTACTTCAACTCCTGTTTTATAAGGCTGTTTTTGCTGCAGATACGGATTAAAATCATCCCCAAACATCTCCCTGAGGTTAAAGATCGCTGGCTTGAGAGGCAAGGTGTTTTCCGGGTTCGTGGCCTGATAGATTAAGCCATAAAACATGGTTTGCATAGCAGCCTTATTCCGAGATTTATGATCCCTATCAAAAAGAGAAGCTATATCAGGAAAGTTCTTATTGTCCTGCCCTGACTTATAATCTATCAGTCTCACCGAGCCATTTTGCTCATCTACTCGGTCGATGATTCCTTTCAATGAAACTGTTTTATTTCCAGAAGCCGTATGGATCTCCAAGCCTGCCGTGTATCTTTTCTCTTTCTCCAGTGAAATCAACTTAAATGGAGCCGAAGCTTCATCGACTTTCAAGATCTGGTGCAAGTATTTCTGAAGTACATCTCGGGCGATTGCCATCTGCCCATTCAATTTCGTATCGGCCTCTCCTTCCAAATGATAAAACTTCCGAATGGCTTGTTCAATCGCCGGAAATGTCCAATTCTTGCTCAATTCCTCAAAATCCGTCTTTTCCAGTAGGGTTCTATTTTTCCGCTTCGCGAAATCCTGATATAAAATCTCCATACTAAGGTGGGCCAAATTTCCAAAAACAGCCGCATCAATTTCCTCACTTACTTCCTGTTTTTCTTGAATATTCGCGAGATACTGAAGGTAGAATTTCAGCCTACAATCCAAGAAAACACTTAGCGCAGAGGGGGAAAAGGAAGTTTTCGACAAACCATCCTCTCCTATCAAATACTTATCAAGCAAGCCAAGCACTTCGGTACTTTTTTGAATCGTGATGGCTTTGGAAGATTTCTGATCGATTGGAATAAAAACCACTTCTTCATCCATCATTCTTCCCAGCTCCACCCCCATTTGTTGCATATATCGGCTCTTTTCACCTGCTTTTCCCTGATCAGAAGCCGTGGTATAAATCATATGAACCTCCTCCGCACTATGCAAAAGCCTGTAGAAAGTATAGGCATAAATCGAATCATTCTGCTCTTGAACCGGCAATCCAAATGCCTTGCGAATATTGAAGGGAATCATCGAATTCAGGCCTGCAGAAGGCGGAAAACTATCCTCATTCATATTGCAAATGATCACTCGTTTGAAGTCAAGATTTCGAGATTCCAGCACGCCCATGATCTGTAAACCTTGTAGCGGCTCGCCTTCAAAAGGCAGTTTAACCTCGCGGAAAATCTGACGAAAAAGCCGGATAAAGAACTCACGATTGATGGATAGAATATCCTGTCCGGCAAAAATCTCCCGCAACCTGGTCAATTGCTTGAAGCATTGGTATAGATAAGAACGCTGCAAGGGTTCATCCTTCAATCGCTCAGCCAAAGCTTCCATCAGATTAGCCAAGTATGGGAATAGCGAGTCGTTCTCCAGCTTTTGGAAGATCAATTGATATAATGCGCCTCCTTTATGAAGCTTCTCTACCGAAACATAAATCTGGTTCAAACGCTGCATTTCATCCATCAACTCTTCGGCAAAACCTGGATTTTCACTTTTTAAATAGATCGAGCTCAACAGATTTTTGACCGCCGTATGATAAAAAAGCAAATTACTATCTTCGACTTTGATGAATCGTTGCATTTCTAAAACCGCTTCCAAAAAGGAATAAACAGGTGCATTTTTCACAGGATATCCCATGGTCACGTTCACTTTATTCACTTGTTCTGGGAGAGTATGCAAGACTGGAAAAAGCATTTGCTCGTCAGGCAAAATCACCACAGTCTCTTCCCAAGCCTCACCAGCTGGGATTTTTTCCAAAATCGAACCTACCAAATTAGCTTGGTTGATTTTCAAAGGGGTTGCGTAGGTTTTAATGTTTGCTTTTCGGTCCTCAATCTGTGTTGGAATCTCCTCGGGAAAAGTCGGCCCGAAAATGGTGTCCTTTTGATAGTCTCGAAAAAACAAACCTGCTTCTTGCACTTTATCCTCTAAATAATAAGCATCCACATCCCAAAAAATCTCTGCCCCAAATTCAGTGATATAGTGCTTGATCAATGCTTCCTCTGTTCCGGTAAAAGCATTAAACCCAATAAAATAATGTGTTTTCTCAGGGCGAGAAAGGATATCTAAGGACTCCGCAACTTTCCGATATAACATCCCGGAGTAAGCCAAGCCAGAAATAGCCAAAGAACCTTGGAAACTGGCATAAAGCGGACTGAGTAATTGCCAGAACTTCAAAAACTTCTCCTGATGATCTCTATCCTGACGGATAAATGAGGACCAGAATTGCTTAATCAATTCAACTTGACTTTCAGTCAGAAAACTCAAATCTGACTCCAATTCCTTGATTTCAGATAGATGGTGATAAAGTTTATCGGCATTCGCCATGAATTGATCCACATCATTGAAATCTTTCAAGATCATTTCTCCCCAGAAATAAAACCTGTCAAAAGTCTCTGCTTCCGGATTGAGTTCCTGATAGACGCTATACAACTCAAATATCAACGTCAAATCATCTGCAGGACGATTTCCAGCCAAATCATAGAAAATATCCTCAATGGTTTTCACCTCAGGCATCCAAGTCGGCTCCGTGATCAGGCTTCCCAAATGCTGGGTAAAAAACAATCCTGCTCTTCTGTTTGGCAAAACCACCGTGAGCTTTTGCAAATCAACACCACTTTCTAGGATCTCTTTTGCTGTATTTTTTAAAAAACTATGCATAAACCTCCTCTATTAACCCTGTTTCTAAATAACATATATAGCCTTTGGTTGGCTTCTGGGACAGCGTTGATACTAATTCCATGTATTCACGAACCTGACTTGCATAGCGACTTTGAGCTTCACCGGTTTTAAAGTCCACAATCAAAGCTTCGGTATCTTTCAAGATAATCCGATCGGGCCGTTTTTGCTTTCCTCCAGGAAGAAGAATACCCTGCTCCGCCAAAAGGATTCCTGCTGAACCGAACCAAGACGCAAAAAGTGGATCTGTAAAAAGGTGATCCAATTGCTTTTCCACCAACTGCCTCTCTTCCTCATTTAACCTTCCATCGAAATAAAATGCTTGCAAATTCTGCATTGCAGCCACTTTATCGGCAGACAACTCTAATATTTCATGTACGATCAACCCAAACAACTGCTTCTTCCGCTGCTCCATTCCTTCTATCGAAAAGTCCACTGCATACTTCTTAAGCGTCAACACCTCAGACCAATTTTTATAGGCCCACCGAAGTTCTGGCGATTTAGATGGCATGCTAGTTTTCTCTTGATTTTCAGGCCAACCCCCAAATTCAAACACTTTTGACTCTTGATCATAATAAGAAGTCAGACTCAGTTCTGATGCTTGATCATTATGCGACTGAATCAATTGCTGCAACTGAATTTCAATTGAATTCTGAGATCCAATTTTCTCTTTATAAGGAATGAAACCATAAAAGACATCCTCCGACCGCGTGAGTGCAACATAAAGCATATTCAAACTATCTAAATAAGCCATTGTCGCTTCCTCCGTGTAAGTATCGCTGAAGTCAGAGTTGGCCAAATCAGAATTCAGAGTCAATGGAATGATAGCCGAAAGCCCTTTTTCTCGGTCTTCAAATGGTGACCAAACCACATTTCCCTTGTTCGTATCAAAAATCGTCCATTTGAGAAAGGGCATCAGGACTACCTTAAACTGCAAGCCTTTTGACTTGTGAATCGTCAGAATCCGCATGGCATTATGCCCTTCGGGAATTTTGACTGTGCGCTTCGTTTGATTGATTTCCCACCATTCGAGGAAGCCACTTAAATCTGCCCGATTATTGGCAGTAAAGTCATATACAGCTTCTTTGAATCCTGAGATATATGCCTTCTCCAACCCTAGTTCCATTAACCCAAGTACTTTAATCAACTCTTCCAAAGCTTCCATGAGAGGAAGTTGAAGCATCAAAATCTCCTTTTCTTTGAAATTTTTGACTTGCTCTTTCAAGTAAGCAGGCATCTGATCCAGCGCAAATAGCTCATGGTCAATAGGTGAATCCATCAGAACAGCCAAATAGTACCACATGGTCTTATACTGAACTTTATCGGCTGGATTGTGTAGGTAATTAAAGCCAGAAATCAAGGCTTTTACCGAAGCTGCTTTGTTCAAATACATGGATTCGTCAGAAAGCACGTCGAAACGATACCCAGAATCTGGATTTCCCGCTGCATAAGTCATCAGGCAATCTGCTATTGCCTCTCCTTCCGATTTCTTTCTGACTAGAAAAGCGATATCCTCCAGCTCATAACCGTGATCCTGTAACTCAATAACCACATCAGGTAATTTGGATAAGACGATCTCATCGAATTTCCCTTCGGCCTCGTCATCTTTTGGATCGATGAACTCCAGTTTCACCTTTCCTTTAAAGTCTGATTTTTCCTTTTTTGGAGAAACTTTCTGAAAGGAATCGGAATAAGCCTGAGAAAGAATTTGCGGATTCTCGACACCATAAG
>CAWUWQ010000266.1:0-3706 GCA_963926065.1 uncultured Algoriphagus sp. | reverse complement strand
ATCAAAGCTTCATTACAGGATGGGAAGCTGGTATATTCTATAATGTGCAGGGTCCAACATTGAACTTTGTAGGATTTGGCAACCAAACTGACAATTTTACAGTGCCATTCCATAGCTTAAATATTAATATCAATAAAACCTTCGGTGCAGATGAACGCATCCAAGCGGGATTTGGGGTTCAAAATATGCTAAATGACAAAAGAGAACTTGTATTTCAATCCTTTGGTGCGGAAGACCAAGTTTTTACAAGTCTGGCTCCCGGTATCAAAATGAATTTTAGAGTCGCATTCTCATTCTAATAATTACCAAAACCACAGTGAAAAGGCTCCCAATTGGGAGCCTTTTTTTATGTAAGCCGCTTTATGATGTCTGCCTGATCTGGATAATCAAGGAACAACTCTTCTCTGGAGAGGAGCTCAAAATCTTTGAAATCAAACCCAGGTGCTACCGCGCAGGAGACTAAGGAATAGCCAGCTGGATCACCTACCGTGCTTCCAAAAATCGTGTTAGCTTTTACTAATCCAAATGGAAGACAATCACTTCCAGCGATGTGATTACCAAGCTTCAGGGTACTATATCCATCCTCATTTAACAGATGAACAGTGAGTGAGTTTCCCTCATGAAAGTACCACAGTTCGTCGCTTTTGATACGATGAAATCTGCTGATGTTTTCTGAGGTCAGTAGAAAAAATATGGAGGTTAAAAGACTCCGATCTCCAGAAGGTGTTTGAGTATTATCTGTTGATCGATAAGTTTCTTTATAAAAACCACCCTCAGGATGTGGAGAAAGATTTAAATGTTCCACTAAGAACTTGACTCGTGCGGTTGAATTCATCACTTAAATGGAATAAGTGTCTGCGAGAATGGTCACGATCCGTTCGGCCGTTTTACCATCCCACATTGGGATTCCTTGGTATTGCTTCCAATTGCCTGTCATTATTTTTTCCAAGTAAGGCTTCAGCTTTTTTGGATCTGTACCTACCAATTCGTTGGTGCCGAGATGAATGGTTTCTGCACGTTCCGTATTATCTCGGAGCGTAATGCATGGAATATTCATCACTGAAGCCTCTTCTGTGATTCCACCTGAATCAGTAATTACACCTTTTGCATTTTTCACTAAATAGTTGAATTCCAGATATCCCAATGGTTCACACATCATGAGATTTGGAGTATCTATTCCAAGGCTTTCCAAATTCTTGGCTGTTCTCGGGTGAACAGGGAAAATAATAGGAAGTCCTTTTGTTCCTTCAAGGATTGCATCGATCATAGCTTTGAGCTTGTGTTCTTGATCTACATTGGCAGGCCTGTGCATTGTCATCACAAAATAATTCCCAGTTTCGAGTTCCTCAAAAATGGCGTCTTCGGGTTTTTGAAATCGATTCATCTGGGCCATTAAAGTATCGATCATGGTATTACCTACGAAATGTATTTTCTCGGTAGCAACTCCAGTTTTTCTAAGATTTTCATTGGCAATTTCAGAAGTTGTGAAAAAATGATCAGTGATGCTGTCAGTTACCATTCGATTAATTTCTTCAGGCATGCTGAGATCCCCTGATCTAATGCCCCCTTCTACATGTGCTACGTCGATCTGAAGTTTTTTAGCCGTAATGGAGCAAGCAAGCGTACTGGTAACATCTCCTACGACGATTACAATGTCTGGGCGATTCTCAATAAGTTCTTTTTCAAAAGCAACCATGATAGCAGCAGTTTGCTCAGCCTGAGTGCCGCCTCCACCGCCAAGATTTGCATCAGGCTCTGGTATATTTAGCTGTTCAAAAAAGTCTCCAGACATCTTCTTATCGTAATGCTGACCGGTATGGACAAGCCTAAACTGAAGATTTTCTCCCTCCTTTTGTTTCTTTTGAATCGCATGAATGATTGGTGCGATTTTCATGAAATTCGGTCGCGCGCCAGCAACAATGGTAAAATTTGGCATGTTAGCAATCAATTTTTTTTAAAAGTACCAATATTTACTTGGTTAGTAATTCAATTAGGAGACCTGATTTTACTAATCTATGGATGGTTTTTCGTTTCTTTGTTATTATATTTTTGATGCCTAATGAATTTTAAATATCGGTCGAGGTTCAGCGTATTCTTCTCTCTGCTCTGCCTTTTGTTAGTTTTAGGATCTTGCACGGATACTTTGGAGTCTAGCGAATTAGTCTATTCAAATGATTTCTCTAAACTAGATTTGAAAAACTTTGAAAATGGAAAGTTATTCATATTCCAAGAAGACACAGTCGCAGGGTTCTACCATAATGAGGAAGTAGCGGTCACTCTAGAGGCATTGCCGCCGCACAACCTTTTAAAAATCACAATCGATATCTTGATTCACGATAGCTGGGATGGAAACCCCAATGACAGTATTGGTGGGCCAGATTTCTGGTTTTTTGGAATGGATAATAAAGAAATTTTTAGAACAACTTTCTCCAATTCACCTTGTGTATCTACCTATTGTTTATATCAATCTTATCCAAACACTTATTTTAGACAAAATACTCCTAAAAGTGGGGCTACACGAATTAATCAACCTGGATTATGTCTTTTTGGAGCCTTTCCTAATTATACCACACGCTATAGCATTTCTAAAATAGTGGAACATCGGAATTCGAAAGTTAGAATATATATGAATACTGATTTGGTCTCTGCTAACTCCCCGTCCCCTGTTTGTGACGAATCGTGGTCATTAGCGGGTCTCACTGTTGAGGCACTAACTTTAAATTAATGATGGGAGTAAGAATTATAAAAGGATTTTTAGCTTTACTTTTCTTTTTGGGAGTACTCTCCGCTACGTTAGCACAGACCATTTCGATTGGCACTCCTGTCTTGGATGATTACCTGAGAAGAGCGCAGTTACTTGGGAAAGTTGACTCCATGTCATCTTTTATGATACGACCTTTGTATCCAACAGAAGCTTTTGGGCTCAAGGAAGGATTTGATTTGGATAGTACGGTTGTAGATTTCGACACTTCCGTTTTTCACCGGAGGTTTGGTGCTGAGGGAGCTGGGAAATTATTGATTTTACCGGCGACTTATCGTTTGCAATACAATTCTAACTATGCTTTTGGAGTAAATGATGGTGCTTTTATTCCTAATCGCGGCCTCCAAAATATTATTAGTGGGGGAGCTTATGCAGAATATAAGGGGTTTAGTCTTCAGCTTCAGCCTGAGATTTTGATGGCCCAGAATAGAGATTATTTAGGCTTTCCTATTGAGCATCAGGCGACCATCCTTTTTTATTATGAATACATGAACCGAATCGATACACCTGAGCGATTTGGAACTGAGCCCTATAATAAATTTTATCTCGGGCAGTCTAGCCTCAGGTATAATTATAAAGAGTATTCTTTTGGAATTTCTACCGAGAATCTTTGGTGGGGCCCGGGAAGGAGAAACTCATTACTTTTGGGAAATAATGCGCCAGGATTTTTACATTTCACTGCGAACACAAGGAAGCCAGTTGACACCAAAATTGGATCCTTTGAAGCACAATTGATTGCTGGATTTCTTAAATCTTCTGAGTTTTTGCCTCCTTGGCCAAATTATAACATACAAGAAAATCCAGTCTATATCGCAAAGCGGGAAAACGGAAATCGATTTTTATCAGGTATTGTTTTGACTTATCAACCCAAATGGGTCCCCGGCCTTTTTCTGGGATACGGCTCTACTAATCACCTCTATAGATCAGATGTCACAGACTTCAGTG
>CAWUWQ010000265.1:0-4186 GCA_963926065.1 uncultured Algoriphagus sp. | reverse complement strand
ATCCGAAAAGTTTTTTGGCAAGCCATTAGTCTAAATCCGAAAGCGCATAACGAAAAACACCTTGCGTGTTTGTTACAGCAATAATATACTCGTCATTGAGCTCGAGATCGAAAATAGTTAAATCAGTTAAGCCTGTATTTTTTAGGCTACAGAAAAATCATTTAGTGGCAAGAGGAATGTAGACATGCAAGGAGCAAGTATCATGAAATTCAAAAAATGCTTTCAGGACTTCCTCGGGTGTTTCCACATGGGGATAATGACCTGAATTTTCTAGAAAAATAATATCAGAATTAGGGACAACTTCTGCAAAACGATCTGCTGCATGTTTGCCTGAAATAGGGTCTTCAATTCCGTTGATCAATCTGATCGGTACTACCGCATTTACTAAGGGAGCAACCCAGCGCTCTCGGTAAGTTCTTCTTTCTGCTATATATCGAATCAACTTGGGAATCATCGCTTTTCCATTATTCTCGGTGATGAGCTTCCATGTTTCTCGGATGAACTCGTCTGTTGGAGGATGTGCTTTACTGAAGATTTTTATAAAGCTTTTTTTCAATGACTTTTCGGACATCAAATTTGTGGCAAGTGGGCCGAGTGGAGAGAGCAAAAGTTTCTGAATGAAAAGCGGATGATGAGTTTCTGGGAAAATCCCTCCATTCATAAAAACGCATGACAGCCAATTGACTTTGGAAGTTTTTTCAAATTGGCGAGCCAGTAATTCTTGTGCAACGGTATCGCCTAAGTCATGAGCTAAAATATGGGCGGCTTTGATTCCTTCTTTAATCGCTAATTCTTCAATCATATCAGCCTGCAAACTAATTGATAGTGGCTGATTAGGTTTGGCCGATCTTCCAAGTCCAATTAGGTCGAGTGCGATGGTGTCAAATCGTCCTATTAAGGAAGGCCAAATGGGTTCAAAGTCCCAAGATGAGGAGGGAAAGCCATGGATGCAAATCAAGGATTCACCTTCCCCCGCTCGTTTGAAGAAAACGCTCAGTTCATTGATCGTTGCTGTTTTTCCGTTTAAATACCAGGCTTCTGAATTCATCGCTATTAATTGTTCGCTATTTTTACGGTTGTGGAATTGGTTCGACAGTCAATTTATTTCCTTTTTTCTCGAGATACATTACTGTCATTTTCAATAAATTAGTTGACCGTTTTTCAACACCTAATTTTGCTACTTGAACACAAAAAGTCGGATAGTCAGTTTGTTCCTGCTGATGAATTGAAATTGCATGTTTTAAAAGGTCTGCCGAACTGCTATTCTTGATAGGAATTCTCGGATATTTTTCTTCTCCAATAGGAATGTTGAATTCTCTGAATCTTCTATTTGCCTCCTCCTTATTCAACTAACGCACACAAGTATTGACAATTTCCACCATTCTTTTTGCCATTTCCCAAATCGCGCTAATTGGGCGGTTTATTAACAACTCCAAGATCAAGAAAAGTGGATACAAAGTGCCTTAAGTGTTTCCAGAAGATTGGCAATTCATCCTTCAGCAGGAAGCTCAATTTTATTCTAATCTTAATCCTGAGGAAAAACTTTTATTTGAATCAAATATTCAATATTTCTTGACAAGAATCAGGATTACCGGAGTAAAAACTTCCGTAAATGATGAAGATCGGCTTTTGGCAGTGATTAGTGCAGTCATTCCAATTATTAGATTCCTTGAATGGGAGAATAAAACCCTCTGTGAAATCCTTCTCTACCCTGATTTACTTTACAGAAGAATATGATTTTAAGTTTTAAATAATTTTTTATAAAAAAATAAATAGACGTTGTTTATTAATATTTGGTGAGATTTGAATTTAAAATGGTCACAAACATAATTTCGACGAGATATGAGTACGGATGTATTAAAAAGAAATAATGTAACAGTCCATGGTAAAGGCACCACCCCTATGCTGTTTGCCCACGGCTTTGGCTGCGCCCAGCAAATGTGGCGCTATGTGTGGCCTGCTTTTGCGGAAGATTATAAAATCATATTGTTCGACTACGTGGGTAGCGGACGCTCAGACCTCAGTGCGTATAATGCTGAGCGATATTCCAATCTTAATGGCTACGCCGAAGATATACTGGATATATGCCGGGCGCTTGATCTGCAAGAGGTCATTTTTGTGGGACACTCAGTAAGTAGCATGATAGGCGTATTGGCTTCCATCAAAGAACCCAATTTTTTCAAAGCGCTCATTTTGATCGGCCCTTCACCAAGATATATCAACGATCAGGCGTACGTAGGTGGCTTTGAGAGTCAGGATATCGAGGAACTACTTGCCACCATGGAGAAAAACTATATTGGCTGGGCCAATTTTCTGGCTCCTGCCATGATGAAAAACGATAACCATCCCGAACTTGGTAAAGAACTGACGGATAGCTTCTGTTCTACCGATCCGGTGATAGCTCGACAGTTTGCTGAAGTTACGTTTCTGTCCGACAACCGTCGGGACCTCAAAAAAGTCCGGCATCCTTCCTTGATTCTTCAGTGCGCCGAGGATATGGTGGCGCCCAACGAGGTTGGAAACTACCTTCGAGACCAGCTGACTTCAAGTACCTTGGTGCTGATGAACGCCACGGGGCATTGCCCCCATATGAGCGCGCCGGAAGAAACCGTTCAGCTGATCAAACAGTATTTGCAATCTCACACCCAATCCGCATAGCTTTGAAACAAATATTTGATGCCCATCATCTGCTCCAGTCGCTTCCGTGCGCCTGTGTGGCCTTTGATGATAAGGGTAAGATTGAATTTGTAAATGCTTTTCTTTGTGAGGCTTTGGGATACAGCGCCGAAGAACTTACAGGTCAGCGTTTCGAACAAATCCTGACGATATCCAGCAGAATGTTTTATCAGACGCACTTTTTTCCTCTGCTTCGGCTAAACGGAAAAGTTAGCGAGATATTTCTGATGCTGCGTTCCAAAACGTCCCAGAGTATTCCGGTGATTGTCAATGGCAGCCGGGAAATGATGGGCGAACAGATGCTCAATGTATGCGCATGTTTTACGGTTTGGGAACGTCAGAAATACGAGAACGAGCTATTGGAATCCAATAAGGTGTTGCAAAAAGCCCTAGAAGAAAATGCGATGCTCGATAGCCTAAAAAATGATCTGGAAAGTCATCAGCAGAAGCTGGACCAGCAAATTTCGGTCCTTATTCAACGCAAAAACGAATATGTTCAGCTCAATAAGGTACTCTCGCACGATTTGCAAGAACCTATTCGAAAGATCGGGATCTTTACCGATATTCTCTTTAACACGGAGAAGGTAAGTGCAGATTTGGAGCTTAGTTCCTACACGCAGCGAATTTGGGAGACGGTGGAGCGGTTACGAGACCTGACAAGTTGCCTCCAGCATTTTGTCAGCGTCGAATCGCAGGATGAAAAATTTATGCCGATAGAGTTAGGCGAGCTGATAAAAGAGGCTGCGAACGCCGCTAAAGAGGCAACCGGTTATGCTGATTTTGCGATAGAGATTGCCGAGCTTCCCCGGATCGAAGGCCGCGGCACTCAATTTGTCATGCTTTTTACGGAATTGATCAAAAATGCTATTGAGAACCGCAAGGATATTACTCGTTTGCACATTGAGGTTCGGGCAACCATCGTTGAAGAAAATAGCTACCATGCCAGTAAGAATAAATACCGCTACACAGATCATCTCAGGCTAGAAATAACGGATAACGGGAAGGGGTTTGAAAAACGGTATAGTACATACGTTTTCGGACTTTTTAACAAGCTAAACCCTGAATCGAAAGGGATGGGAATGGGATTAGCCCTATGCAAACAAATTGTGTCAAATCACTATGGCACTATTTCGATTCAGGCGGAGGAGGGGGTAGGATGCACAGTCATTGTAACTCTCCCGCTCCATCAACCCGAAACTCACTAATATGTTGCAGCCTACAAACTAATTGATAGTGGACGATTTGGTTTAGTCGATTTGCCAAGTCTAA
Organism: uncultured Algoriphagus sp.; assembly: GCA_963926065.1. Lineage (GTDB taxonomy): Bacteria > Bacteroidota > Bacteroidia > Cytophagales > Cyclobacteriaceae > Algoriphagus. The sequence continues at coordinate 241 of CAWUWQ010000265.1, read as the reverse complement.
TCAGGTCGATTACTATCGTATCAAATCGTGCAATTAAGGAAGGCCGTCTGGGTTCAAAGTCCCAGGAGGAAGAGGGAAAGCTATGGATACAAACTAACGATTCACCTTCCCCCGCTCGTTTGAAAAATACGCTCAGGTAATTGATCGTTGCTGTTTTCCCATCGAAATACCAGGCTTCTGAATTCATCGCTTTTCTAGGTATTTTTTAGGGTTTAGGGATTATTCTTAGTGCAGTTGCTAG
>CAWUWQ010000264.1:0-2521 GCA_963926065.1 uncultured Algoriphagus sp. | reverse complement strand
TGAGCTACGTTGCCAAAGGGGTGTACTATGTTCAGGTAATGCAAGAGGGAAGGGCGAAGACAATTCGTGTAATTCTTAAATAAAAAGTAACTAGCTGATCAGAAGAAAGGGGCCATCGTAGAGATGGCCTTTTTTCGTCAGGATATTTTCCTTTCATTATGCTGTTTATTGGATAGTTCCCCCTTTTGGTTTGCTCTGGGCTAGCGTTTAGAAGAGTAGGAAAGCAATTAATCCATTGGGTCGAGTAGCCGTAGGATATGTGATAAGGGTACTTCAGGTCAAAAGGTTAAGGCTACAATTCAATAGGCAGCTCTTAGCTGTAAGAATACATTTTTCGGGTGATTAAGGAGTGGTAATAACTTGGTTTTATAGCTCCATTTTTATTTGAGGTTGATTCACTGAGGTTAGCGTATTGATTTGAGGCTTAAATTATAATTAGCTTTTTGTCTAATTTAAATGATCTTGTGTTCTACTAACTAAGGATTTTGATTCACCTTAAGATGTACTGGTATTAACTTTGAGATCTTTCAAATTTCCGATTCTATAATATCGATTGATGAAGTAGTACTAACTTTACACCTTGATCATATTTCAATTTTACAATTTTACAGAATGAAAAAATACGACGTAGCAGGAATCGGAAATGCCTTAGTAGATATTGAATTTAAAGTCACGAATCAATTCTTCACCGATAATGGTGTGGAAAAAGGACTCATGACTTTGGTTGATGAAGAAAGGCAAAATGAGTTGATGAAAGTAATTAATACCGCCTCAGCCAAGAAGCAATGCGGAGGATCAGCGGGCAATACCGTGATCGCTGTAAGTCAGTTTGGAGGTAAATCTTACTATTCTTGCAAAGTGGCAGATGATGAATTAGGCCATTTCTACATGAATGACATGAAAGATGCAGGTGTCACTCATAATCTAAATGAAACTAATCTTGCAGAAGGAATTACTGGGAAATGCTTGGTAATGGTCACCGAAGATGCTGAGCGTACCATGAATACGTTTTTGGGAATCACTCAAACTTATTCCAACAGGGATGTGAACGAAGCGGCAATCAAAGATTCAAAGTATTTGTACATCGAAGGATATCTGATTACTTCTGAAAATGGTAAGCAAGCAATGATCCATGCGAAGAAAGTGGCTGAGGATAATGGGGTGAAAGTTGCGTTGACTTTTTCAGATCCTGCTATGGTGAAGTATTTCAAAGAGCCAATGTCAGAGGTGATCGGAGCGAGCGTGGATTTGCTTTTTGCAAATGAAGAAGAAGCGATGCTGTTTACAGGAAAGGATAATTTGTTGGAAGCTCGAGATGAGTTGAAAAAAGTAGCTAAACGATTTGTAATCACTCAGGGTAAAAATGGAGCTATGATTTTTGATGGAGATACTTTTATTGATATCGAACCCTATCAGACTACGGCAATCGACAGTAATGGAGCAGGGGATATGTTTGCTGGAGCTTTTATGTATGGGATCACTAATGATCATAGCTACGCCTCCAGTGGCAAACTAGCTTCAATGGCAAGTTCGAAGATTGTCAGTCAATTTGGTCCTCGACTGCAATGGCATGAGGCAAAAGAGATTTTGGCAAGACTAAATCCATAGCAGAAAAAACCCGAAGCAATATGTTTTGGGTTTTTTTTTGTTAAAAACTTACTAAATCTTTTTTAGTCTGATTAAATTATCATTTTTTAGTGGATTAATTGTGATAAAAGGTCCCAGGAAGAGTTAAGGAGTTTAAATCCACTCTTTTTCGGCACTATTAAAACTATAGAATGAATTTATTGAAAACAAACCCAATTAAAGTATGATGAGAAAAATCACCGCTTTAGGGTTGGTTGCCGGCATGTTGACCTTGCCCGCACTGGCTCAAAAGAAGATCGAATACAAAGAGTTCGATTTAGACAATGGCTTGCATGTAATCATGCACCAAGACAATACGACACCGATCGTAATCACTTCCGTATTATATCATGTTGGCTCAAAAAATGAGCAGCCTGATCGAACAGGATTTGCCCACTTTTTTGAGCATTTGATGTTTGAAGGATCGCCGAATATCGAGCGAGGACAGTACATGAATATCATCCAAGCGAGAGGAGGAACCCTTAATGCGTTCACCTCAAATGATATCACCTATTATTATGAGTTGCTTCCATCTAACGAATTGGAGTTGGCACTCTATATGGAAAGTGAGTGAATGCTACAATCCAAGGTGGATCAGATAGGTGTTGATACTCAGCGAGAGGTAGTGAAAGAAGAAAAGCGTCAAAGCTACGACAACCGTCCTTACGGAAGTATTTTGATCGAAACGTTAAAGAGGTCTTTTACCGTTCATCCGTACCGTTGGGCACCTATTGGTTCCTTAGACGATTTGAACGCCGCTTCGATTGCAGAGTTCCAGCAGTTCTACAAAGACTTCTATGTGCCAAATAACGCGACACTAACTATTGCAGGAGATCTTGATTATGCACAGACTGAAAAGTGGGTAAAAGAATATTTTTCTGAAATCCCAAAAGGA
>CAWUWQ010000263.1:0-9758 GCA_963926065.1 uncultured Algoriphagus sp. | reverse complement strand
GATCCGGGGCACACCTTATCTGCGGGGATTAATTATACCTTTCACCGAGAAGACGAGCAGTATTTCTTTACCAATACCCTCCCCACTTTTGTAGGGCAAGACGCATTCAAATTACTCTCAGATGAGAATGTGATCGATTTGACCTTGGATTATGTGAAGCCACTTCGCTACGGAAGGTTAGAAACAGGGATGAAGTTGAGACGACGTTGGATTCCAACTAACATGCAGTTTTTCCCAGGATTAAACTCGCCGATAGATTCTGCCGCTGGTGGAGCTGCCACTTACCGCGAGACTATCCCAGCACTCTATGGGAATTACATTTTTGAGCAGCGGAAGTTTGAAGCTGAAATAGGGCTGCGGGTTGAATATGTAGATTTGAATTATCAAGTCAATCGGGAGCATCCAACTTATAAGAGTGACGGCTATAGTTACTTTCAGCCTTTCCCAAATGCGCGTATTTCCTATAAAATCAATGCCTTTGATAAGCTGACGATTTCCTATAATCGTCGAGTGGATCGACCAAACGAGGTAGATATCCGGATTTTTCCAAAATACGACGATGCGGAAATCATCAAAGTTGGTAATCCTGCTTTGAAGCCTCAGTTTACCAATTCCTTTGAATTAGGGTGGAAAAAAGGCTGGAATACGGGTTACCTGTATTCTGCGATTTATCACCGAATGGTGGATCAGACGATTACACGGATTTCCACGACTGTTCCGGGGAGTCGTCTAATCTATGCTATCTTCCAAAATGCAGATAAAAGCTACAACTCAGGTCTTGAATTGATTTGGAACCAAGACATCACTGATTGGTATTCATTTGAGCTGAATCTTACTGGGTATAACAATAGAATAGATGCTTTCACGGTGGAAAACCTGTATCCAAAGCCGCATACGTTTACCGCTGAAAAGCAGGAGATTTTCTCAGGAAATATCAAATGGAACTCGAAGTTTAAGTTTTCTGACAAGTTTACAGGACAAGTCTCTGCGATTTATTTGGCTCCCGATATTATCCCACAAGGAAGGATTGAAGAACGTTTTTCCTTGGATGTAGGAGTAAAGAAAGTGATTCAGGGTGGAAGTGGAGAACTCTTTTTCAATGCCACAGATCTTCTCAACACCATGGTGATTAACAAGACGATCACAGGAAATGACTTTAGCTATACCAGTGCGGATTACTATGAAACTCAAGTTTTTCGATTAGGGTACTCTTATAAATTTTAAGTTGATATTTAAATTATAGGATTGCCTTTTGGGGAAATGGAAATCCTATTCTTATTCTAAAAAATCCATGAACCTCCATCCGTGTAAATAAATTTTTTAAATAAGTTTTCAGGTGTAAAATTTAGATGAAATAGTATCTTGCACTAAGTAGGGTTTTCCTCTACTATCTGTTTTACTCCTGTTCACTATGAAAAAAGTTATCGTATTCCTCTTTTTTGCGCTTCTTACTTTTAGCTCTTGTTCAGTTTTTGCACAAAAGGCTCCTAAAGAGAAAGGATTTGTTTCCCTTTTCAATGGAGAAAATCTTGAGGGTTGGATCGGAAATAAATCTTCCTATCGTGCAGAAAATGGAATGATTGTAATTGACCCTAAGGGTGAAGGAGGAGGAAATCTTTATACTGAAAAGGAATATGGCGATTTTAATCTTCGCTTAGAATTTCAATTGACTCCCGGAGCGAATAATGGCTTAGGAATTCATACTCCTTTGGAGGGAGATGCTGCCTATGTAGGGAAAGAGCTTCAGATTTTAGATAATACCGCATCGAAGTATGATAAGCTCGAAGTCTATCAATTTCATGGTTCAGTCTATGGGGTCATTCCAGCAGAGAAGGGTTTTCTCAAACCTGTAGGCGAATGGAATCAGCAGGAAGTGATCGTCAAGCATCCTAAGATTAAAATCATATTGAATGGAACGGTCATTTTGGAAGGGGACTATTTGGAAGCAAGTAAAAATGGAACACTAGACCATAAAGATCATCCTGGCTTGCAGAGGTCCCAAGGTCATATTGGATTTCTAGGTCACGGTGATGTAGTGCGTTTTAAAAATATAAGAATTAAAGAATTATAAGAATTAAACATGAAACGAAAATGAGTAAGAAAATCACATTTATTCAGCGACGGAATTTCATCAAGAAAACCGGCCTAGGATTGTTCGGATTAACTTTGGCTCCTGCCGCTTTTGCGAATATCAAAGCAGGTGGAAGACTTCGGACTGCGCATATTGGCGTAGGAAATATGGGGATGGAAGATCTAAAAGCCATTTCTTCACATGCATTGGTTGATGTAACAGCACTTTGCGATGTAGATGTGAATAACCTTGCCGCTGCGGCAAAGCTTCACCCCAAAGCCAAAACTTATAGCGATTATAGAACCATGCTTAAGGAAATGGAAGATGAGATCGATGCAGTGATCGTCTCTACGCCTGATCATACCCATGCGCCGGCTTCGATGATGGCAATGAAAATGGAGAAGCCAGTTTACTGTCAGAAGCCATTGACCCATTATGTGATTGAAGCTCGAAAGATGAAGGCTTTGGCCAAGAAGAAGAATCTGGTCACTCAAATGGGAATTCAGGTTCACTCATTTTACGATTACAAATTAGCCACGCTCCTGATCCAATCAGGGGTCATCGGAAAAGTACATACAGTTCGGGCTTGGTCTCCTAAAAACTGGGGCTATGATGGTCCAGAACCTATTGGAAGTGATCCGATCCCCGAGACTTTGGATTGGAACTTATGGCTGGGAACTTCTGCTGAGCGTCCATACAAAGCGAACGTGTATCATCCAGCTAATTGGAGACAATTAGTTGATTATGGTTGTGGAACATTGGGCGATATGGGAGTTCATATTTTTGACACACCTTATAATGCACTTGCACTTGATGTGCCACGAACGATCGTCAATGAATGCCGAGAGCCAAATGGATTTGGATATCCTGTAAATAATACGGTTACCTATGAATTTCCTGAAACGCCCTATACTGCTGAATCTTTGAAGTGGGTATGGTATGATGGTCCAGGAGCGCCGCCAAAGCACGAGGACTTGATGCTTCCAAATGGGGAGGAGCTTCCAGATCAGGGAGCTATGTTTATCGGGGAAAAGGGAAGTTTATTATTACCGCATTTCCAGCAATTGCCTCGCAAAATAGTTGATGGGAAGTATGTGGAGATGGATATTGAGTCCTTCAACTTAGGCAAACCGGTGAAAGATTATGCTTCTGAAAGCAAGAAGCACTACCATCAGTTTGTGGATGCATGTCTTGGAAATGGCGAAACTACAGCCCCATTTGATTATTCCGCAAAACTAACCGAGACGATTCTGTTGGGTGTGATTGCTGGACGCTTCCCTAATGAAACGCTGAACTGGAACAGCAAAAAAGGAAAGTTTGCTGAGAGGAAGGCAAATAAGTTTCTGAATGGTAAATACAGGAAGTTTTAAGGCAGTAGCTGGTAGCTAGTATCAAGTAGCTAGATGTTAGAGCCTAGAATCAAGAGTCTAGAAATGATTGTGTCTACCCCTTGAGGTATGCTCACTATTTGGAAGTGGATCGTTGTCAAAAGGGGGCAGGGGGGATTTGAAACGAAAGCTCGAGGATAATATAGTATCAACTAGAAAGAGCCTAGAATCAAGAGTCTAGAAATGAGTGCGGCTGGCATTTTCAGCTTTCTCACTTTATCCTTCAAACTTTACTTGATTCGTCCGCTAGCGAACAAAAATGTTCGAGAAAACAGTCCGTAAAAATCTTAATTTAAGCCTCTGAAGCTAATTCAGAGGCTTTTTTTATGGCATAATAGTGGGGATCATGTAGGGGATGAGCAAGATCATAGATTGGATACTAAAGTTAAATAAACTGGTAGCAGTGAAATTGCTAAGCGAATAACCTTGACAAGCGAAAAGAATACTTGTATGAGGACCAATTACGAGAGTTTTGAAGGACCTATAAAGTTTTGAAATTTCCCAACCTTTAAATTCTCTAATATTTCAATTTTGAAAATTAAAAATGATACAACTTAAGAACTTAGATAAATTCATCGAATCGCGATTCCAACGGGTTTTTATACTCAAGGGAATCAACTTGACCATTAACGAAGGTGAATTTATAACCTTGATGGGACCAAGTGGAGCTGGGAAATCCACCCTGCTCAATATTCTTGGATTATTGGATGAGGAATACGAAGGTGAGTATTCCTTTGGAGACCGAAGCCTTAAATCTATGAAAGAGCGGGAGCGATCTGGCTTGCACAAAAGTGAATTTGGATATATTTTTCAAGCTTACCATTTGATCGATGAATTGACGGTTTATGAAAACATCGAGACGCCTTTGCTCTATAGAAATGTCTCCTCCTCTGAGCGAAAAAGCATCATAGCTAACTTATTGGATCGATTTAATATGGTAGCGAAAAAAGATCTTTTCCCTGCTCAACTTTCCGGACGTCAACAGCAATTAGTGGGGATTGCTAGAGCGGTTGCAGGAAGGCCTCGAGTACTACTTGCCGATGAGCCTACTGGAAACCTCCATTCTGGTCAAGCCAAAGAGATCATGGAGATCTTTCAGGAACTTCACCGGGAAGGAACAACGATCATCCAAGCGACTCATGCTCGAGAAAATGCGGACTTTGGTACCCGATTAATTAATATGCTAGATGGAAAAATTGAAAGAGATGAAGCGATTTAATTGGATTAAGATTCTCCTTGGAATAGGATTTATTTTTCTGTTTTCTGAAAAAACAGTGGCTCAAGATACCTTAAGGATCGATTTTCGAGAGGCAGTGGAATTAGCCTTGCAAGCTAATGTGAATTACCAAACTCGGCTTAACTCTTTGGAAGTATTGCAAAAGGAAAAGCAAGTGGCTAAGCTTTCTCATCTTCCTTCAGTAGGATTTAATACTACTTTCGCGCAGCAGTCTGGTCAGCAGTTTCAGCAGATTGAAGGTGAAATTGTGGTGACCAATGTGACCAATGAGATCATTTCTTCAGGCCTGAATGTGAATTTGCCAATTTTCAACTCAGGGAGAAGAATCCTAGACACTCAATCTGCAAAATTGGCTTACGATGCTGGCGCAAAAGGATTAGATCGTGCGGCTCAGCAGGTAGTTTTTGATGTGGCTCGAAGATATTTACAAGTATTGCTTGACCAAGAGCTTTTTGGAATTGCAAATGAGAATCTGGATAATCAGAAAGAGCAGTTGCGACAGATTCAAGGATTTGTGGATGCAGGATTACGAACCCTTTCCGATCAATACAATCAGCAATCTGAAGTAGCAAGACTAGAATCGGTACTTGTCGATGCGCAAGTCCAATTGGAAAATGACCTTTGGGACTTATCCGAATACTTACAATTACAGGTGGGAGTTACCGCCGAATTGGTTCCTGTAGATCCATCTTCACGGGAGAATAGTCTTCAAGGTCTTGGAATCGCCGAGCTATATGAAATTGCGGCGTCTAATCGAGCTGATAAAGTTCAGCAAGAACTATTGGTTAATTCTACGAAAAAGGATTTGAAAGCAATCAAAGCTATGTATTACCCAAGGCTTTCTGCTTTTTATAATTATTCCACCTTTTATACTTCGCTGGATGGTCGTTCTATTCAAGATCAATTATTAAAAATCTACCCTCAAAATAACCTTGGTTTAAGCCTGACCATTCCGATTTTCAATAATTTTCAAAGCAGACTAGATGTAAGTAGGAGTAGAGTTGCTTACAAAAATCAGGAGCTTCAAAAAGCTTCAATTGATCGAAAAGTCTATCAAGACGTGCGATTGGCCCATCAGAATTACCAGGCTGCAGTTCGCAAGGAATCAAATACAGGCGTGCAAGTGATGGCGGCTAAGGAGGCTCAGCTTGCCATTTCAGAACGATTTAGACTGGGACTCTCCAATTTTGTGGATTTGGCAACTGCCAATCAGCAGTTAGTTGCGGCTCAGGCTGATCAGGCACAATCAGTTTATACGTTGTTTTTTCAGGAAGTATTGATGAAGCACGCCTTGGGAACCTTGGAAGTGATGGAGTAATCTTCTTGGTATTGCTCGCCAAGAGATAGCTTACGGAAACAAAAAAAGCAAGCCAATTCGGCTTGCTTTTCTGTTCTAGTTGGTTTTGTTGTTTTATAACATGGCAAAGAACATATCCAAATCTGGAATCAAAACGATTCGAGTTCTTCTGTTGATTGCCATATTTTCTGGAGAATCATTTTCTACAAGAGGCATATAACTCGCCCGACCTGCAGCAATCATTTTTTCTGGAGCAACTTGAAAGTCATATTGTAGTTTTCTAATAATGCTCGTCGCACGCTTTACAGAAAGGTCCCAATTATCTTGAATCACACCTGTAGAGATTGTTCTTGGATCAGTATGACCTTCTATCATCACTTGAAGACTTGGTTCAGCATTGATTAATTCTGCCAGTTTCGCCAACAAAGGATCAGCTTTGGTATTGATTCTATAGCTACCGGTGTTGAAGAGAAGTTTGTCTGACACAGAAATCATCACAACAGTTTGATCAATACTGATCAAAATATCATCGTTTCCTTCTTCGCTACTCTCAGTGATGTTTTGTTTTAAATTATAGGATACAGCTAGATTTACTGAATCTTCCATTGACGTTGCTTCTGCTAATTTTGCAGGATCTACTTTTGCTAAAGTAGCTTTCATTTTTTCCTTGGACTTTTTAGACATTACGGTAGCACCTTCCAAACTGTACATCGCATCTTTTTGAAGAGACAAAGCATCGTTAGTGTCTCTAAGAGAATTAATGCGCGAATTATACTCTGCAACTCGTGCTTCGATAATAGCCATTTTCTCCTCTAATTCTGACTTTTCCTGATTGGTCATTGCCAATTCATTCTGAGTTTTATAAAGGTTACTTTCTAATTCAGTGTATTTCTTTTTTGAAACGCAGGAAAAGAAAATCAGGGAACTAGCTATTCCAGTTATGATTAGTGAGTTTTTCATAAAGTTTTGGTTATTCTTGTTTGGAGTCATTACCCAAAGCAGTAGCCAAAACTTCTAATCAAATTTTACGATTAAGAAAAAGTAGGTTTAAAGCCACTTAGCCGTTAAAATATAGTAACATGACATAAAAAAATCCCAAAATTTATCTTGGGATTTAAACTTTAACTGTGGAATAAGTCCACAGGTTGTCCTTTTTTATGCTCATTATCTGGAGAATTCTCCAAATCGGTTGAGGATTTTAAACTCATTCATGACTCGATAAGCAGCGCGTGTAATATCCGCTTGGAAATCCGGAGATTCAAAATCAAACTTAGTGGCAGTATAGCCTTGCCAAATGGTATTGCCTTGCTTGCTATCGATTACGTAGATTACCAGCATACCATCATTTTCATTGTATTTGACTTGGTTGTAGGTTTCGTCCTTTTCCTGTTCTCGAGCGAGTTCCCCTTCGTTGTCTCGATAAGTTGTGCCTCTTCGGTTTAGCCAATAATCAAACTCTGGCTGCACGTAGCCTCGGTACTTAATCGAATCGGTAAAAATCTTATAACTCACCAAGAGGTCCGGCTTTTCATCTTGTTCTCTGAATCCTTGTGATCCTAGACGTGCACCAATAGTAGCATTTAGCACCGGAGAAACTAACGAGGAATCAAACTCATTGGATTCTACAAAGGCAAAGGTTTTATATTTTTTAAAGGAACCTTGGTAATTATAGTCGTATTCTGTAACGTAGTCTTTTTGAGAAAAACAACCAGAGGCTATCATGACAATCAAAGCGAATAAGAAGTAGATCTTTTTCATAATAAGAATAAATTGGTTGAAAGCTATTTCTGAAGCTGTAATAAAGAGAAACAAGAAACTCGAAAGGTTTGTTTAACCAATTACTTGTCGATCAATTAAATAGCTTTATTAATTTATTCAAAATTCTATAAAAAATCTTAATGAGCGCAGTTAGATTTTGATTTTATCCGCTTCTCACAAAAAAATAACTTGTAAATGAGTTAGAGACCTTTAATCTAAGCTTTCTAATTTCCCTCAGTCATCAGGCACTTCTCCTGATCCAGTTCGATTTCCAGGGTATAATGTGAAAAAGGATAAGTTTTCAAAAGTGTTTTAATTTCAGTTTTGATTTCATTCAGCTCCAGTAGATTTTCGATTGGCTTCAGCTTCACATGAACTGTAAACACATGGTGCTCTCCCTCAAGCGACCAGATATGCATGTGATGAACTGAATCCACTTTTTCCAAATCACAAATTTCAGCTTTTAGCTCATCTAATGAAATATCTTCGGGGACAGCTTGAAGGAAAATCAGAATTGTTGATTTTAGATTTTTGAACACGTTCCAAAGGATGAAGAGCGATATCCCAAGTGATAATGCCGGGTCTAGCCAAGGCACGTTTTTGAAATATAATACTATGCCAGCTATCAGAACTGCGACCCAACCTAACACATCTTCTACCAGGTGCCAGCTAATCACTTTTTCATTTTTGCTACTACCTTTAGATACTTTAAATGCAGCATAGCCATTTACTGCTATTCCTACCAAAGCAAATAAAATCATCCCTTGGGCATCCGATACCTCCGGGTTTTGAATGCGTTGGATCGCTTCACTGATCAAATAGATCGATCCTAGTAAGAGGATCAAGGCATTGACAAAAGCTCCAGCTAAAGAAAAACGCTGATAGCCAAAAGAAAACTGACTGGAAGCGGATTTCTTAGACTTTTTATCCAGATACCAAGCCAACCCCAAGGAAAAACTATCCCCTAAGTCATGTACTGCATCCGAGAGTATTGCAACCGAATTGGTATAGATTCCTCCCACAATCTCCAGAATGGTAAACCCCAAATTGAGGAAAAAGGCCAGTTTCAGATTGCCTACTGAAGTGTGCGTGTGACCGTGATGTGAATGCGGATTTGAGTGAGCCATAATGGAAGGTATTTTCTCAAAATTAGAAAAATGACAGTGCAAGGGAATTGCAGAAATGACTATTAACCCAAATTTAGAATAAGAACATACTCTTTAGTTAATTATTTGGAATTTAAATTTTTAAAATTTCCTGTGAATTATTTTCTTAAACTATGCTTCCCTTCTTTTTTCCTTTTTGTCATTCTAGGTTGTGAGTCTAAAGATCCTATCCAAATTCAGCCAAGGGAATTTTCACTCAATATAGTCGACCCAGTTCAAATTGATTGTTTTGGAGATATGATGCTTCTGGACAACGATTCCAAAGCCGAAAAATACCTGCTTGCAAATCAGGTCTACAATGAATACCTGGAAGTAGATGGTCAGGGAAAATTTTGAATAACAATAAGTTCCAAAATGAGTGAGCAGATGCATTTGCCAATACTCAGGGACTCGGCTATTTAGATGGAGATGTGACTGTTTTTAACCAGCCAAAAGGCTATTATCGTTTTCAGGATTCAACAAAAGTGGGGGAAGTGACCATTCCTTACCCCCATCAGTTTTTTATGATGTATCCGAAGCTCGGGATGTTTGAATCTGGTGATAAAGTTTATCATCCAATGCCATGGCCGGAAACATTAGCCATTAATTTGTAACAGGGAGAATTTTACCAAAAGTTGTACAAGTTATTAATTATTGAGTCTCAGAATAAAAATACCGTTGAGACTATTTGTGAAATCAGATTACAAGAAACTTCCGTTGTTTGGAGATCAGGTTCATGGATTTCCGATCCTAGTTTATACTAGCGATAGGGTCAGACTGCTGCTTAGTATGTGGCTTGAGCATCGATTCTATAATACTTTCACCTGTGGGAATGTCAAAGAATCTGCCTTTGTATCTAATC
>CAWUWQ010000262.1:0-3284 GCA_963926065.1 uncultured Algoriphagus sp. | reverse complement strand
ACTCCTGCTTTTTCGCAGGCATCCATCATCCGAAATGCTTCTTCGGCATTTCTACCAAGTGGTTTCGTGCAGAGTACAGGCTTTTTATATTTCACACAAAGCATCACCGCAGCCTCGTGGAGGTAATTGGGTAAGGCAATGATCACAATCGCTGATTCTGGATGTGCAACTGCTTTTTCCATATCGGTAAACGAGACTGGAACATGGTAATCTTTCGCAAAGCGAGCTACGGTCTCCTCCGATCTGGAATAGACAACTTTGACTTCGTCTCTCGACCGTCTTCCAGTTAATGACTCGGCATAAAACCGACCAATAAATCCTCCTCCGAGAATACATATGTTTGCCATAGGTTATGAGTTTTTGGGTTTGAGTACTTAATATATTACCTGCGAGCTAATTTAGAAATTAACCTCATTGCTTATTTCGAAGGGTTTTGCTCCGAGACATAGGAGGGGATTCCATTTTGTTGATACATTTTAGCGATTCGATGACCATGTTCATCATAGGCCGCTTGGAAGATTTCTGTAGCTTTTTCCGCTCCGATTAAGGCTCCTGCAGTCAGAACTTTCGGAGGTTGACCAGCTTTGGTAAGTAGGTTTGCTACTTCAGCTTTGATCGAATTGATCAACATGCAAGAGCCAATGGTGGAACCTGGAGCGACCGGGGTTTCCAGATTTTCAATTTTCACCATGGCATCCCCAACAGGAGCTCCAGAATCCAAAACCAAATCGCAGAAATTTTTCAATTTCTTTCCATCTGACCGCTTTGATGTGGAGGCTTCAGAATGCTTTTTGGAAATTAGTCCAACGGTTTTGATCCCTTTGGATTGGAAAATCTCAGCCATTTCTATTGGTACAACATTACAACCAGAGGAAGAAATCACTAAGGCTGAGTCTATTTCAGAAAGGTCAAAGTTTCGAAGAATTTGCGAAGCTAGGCCCGGAACATTCTCCAGAAACATGGCTTGGCGCTGTCCATTAGCTCCAACTACTAGGTTATGAAAGGTCAGGGAAAGCTCCACAATCGGGTTGAAACCTGGGAAAGAACCGTAGCGAGGCCACATTTCCTCAACCATAATTCGACTATGTCCGGAACCAAAGACGTGAACCATTCGACCGGCAAGTATGGATTTTGAAAACCAATCCGCTGCAGTTTGAATGGCTGATTCTTGAGTTCGAATACAATCTAAAAGTTCTTGACAGCGATCGAGATAGGTTTGAGTATAGCTCATTTGAAATTGGTTAGTCTGATTTATGATTTATTCATAGCAAATGCTGCAGCTCCTATTGCCCCAGAAAAGTCCTCAAATTGTGCTTTCAAGATTTGGGTTTGTTTTCCCTGTGGACGGAATTCGTACCGGTCAATAAAATCTTGAAGCGAATCAAATAGAATATTATCTGCATGAGTCAATCCACCTGAAAGTACAACTGCCTCCGGTGAAAAGATATTGGTGAGGGAGCAAATCGATAGCGCAAGGGTTCGCATCATGTCCAGCCACATCCATGTGGCAAATGTATCCCCTTTCTTATAAGCTTCAAGTAATTCATAAGTGCTCTGAAATGTACCCTGACTTCTTTTGCTGATGGAATAATTCCCAATTGAATACTCTAAACTCCCTGGAATCCCAAGAATGCTCAATTCATCCGAACCGGATTGAATGGTCGAATGCCCGATATGTCCCGCCATTTGTGCCAAGCCTTGATAGAGTTTACCATCTAGTAGTAAACCACCGCCAACACCCGTTCCAAGGGTTAGTAAAATGGCATTTTTCATTCCTTGCATCACTCCAAAAGTGGCCTCAGCCATCAAAGCTGCATGGGCATCATTAAGGACTGAAGTCTCTTTTCCCAAAAATTCGCTCCAATCAAAACGTTCTAATCCAGGAAGACGATTCGGTAGGAAGTTGATACAGGTGTTGGTTTCATTTGCTAATCCAGGCGCCGATAGTCCTATTTTGATTGATTGGTCAGAATCAAATTCTCGAAGCTCGGTATAAAGGGCCTTGACATTTTGTTGCCAAATCTCGTCTACCTCGCCAACAGTGGCTTTTCGAGTTTGGTGAATGATATATCCTGTCTCATCAATTAGTACGGCTTTGATATTGGTGCCTCCGAGGTCTATTCCGATCGCTTTTTTCATTGGTATTGTCCTTCTGTCAGGTGCCAGCCCCCATCAATATGGAGAATCTGGCCAGTAGTAAATTTAGAATCATCTGAAAGGAAAAATATTGCTGCTTGGTCTAAGTCGGAAGGTTGCCCGACACGACCACCATCAAGTGGCATTTTGGAAGCTGAAAAATTCATTATTTCTGAATTGGTCATTGCCCGCATTGACATGGGACTTTCGACTAATGCCGGTGCTAGCACATTGATTCGAATATTTTGTGGAGCGTAATAAGCAGCAGTACTCAGAGTCAGACCTTCAATAGCAGCTTTTGCTGCAGCATAAGCATGGGTGACAAAGTATTTTGGAGATGGGGAGAATGCTAAAATGGAACCCAGATTCAATATCGAACCTCCATGAGTTAGCTTTTGAAAAGCCTGAATAGCTGCCTGATTGGAGAGCATTAATGAAGTTAGATTCAAGGCGAGCGTTTGATTCCAACCCTCTAGAGTTAATTCATGAAGGGGGCCGTCACCAAATTTTCTTCCACTTCCGCCTGCTACATGGTAAAGACCATTAAAATCCCCGTATTGGGCTAGGCAGACTTCTATGGCTTTGCTGGCAGTGCCTTCTTCTCGGGCATCTCCACAGAAAACCCATGGATTGCTTTTGAGTTGGTTTTTAGCACCTTCCGCACTAGCGTCATCCAGGCCTACTAATACTAAATTGGCGCCTTCTTTCTCCAAAGCTTTGGCAGCAGAGAGGCCAATTCCAGATGTGCCTCCAATAATGACAATTGCTTTTTGAGTTAGCTTCATGTGAGTTTTATTAAGATAAAATGGGTTTATGGCTTGATTTGGAGAGTGAAACTAAATTTATATTCTAGTTCACACCATTTTCCTAACTTACCAAAAAGCAGATAGATCATTGTCCTGTAGGTATTTTTTTTTGAATTCAAAAAAAGTGAATTTTATGCGGCTTTGGGAGAATAAAGATTAGGAGTATGATTTTAGACTCATGTTTTTGATAAACACTTATTTGTTCTGGCAAAAATCAGCTCGAATCGTTAAATTTAAAGTTGAAAGATTTTCTTAGAGAACATTCTTTTTGGATCGGGATTTACCGAAAGCCTCATAGTTTTTATCTATGGAAAATTAATTTCAATAACAATCATTTTTTGT
>CAWUWQ010000261.1:0-14458 GCA_963926065.1 uncultured Algoriphagus sp. | reverse complement strand
GGAGCCGGAGTATCAGCAGCGAAGAAAAGAGCAGCTAACTTATAAAGCATTACTTTTTTTTCTAGGTGCTGTTGGCTTAGGCTGGTTTATTGGAAATTTGGGAGGATGGGATGGCTTTTCTTCGTTCTCCATTGGAGTTTTGGCAATCGTCAGTTTAAAATTGGCAGGTTTGTTTGTGTCAGCTATTTTGTTGTGGTCTGAGGTGGATAAGAATAACACTGCGATTACCCAATTTTGTACTGGAGGTGAAAATGTGGATTGAAATACCGTATTAGATTCCTTTTCCTTCGGAGGTTTGATCAGTTTGAGCAATTTGGCTTTTGCTTATTTTTTCTCTGGATTTTTCCTTTTAATGTTTAGTTCATTTTCAGGATCAGAATTGGGACTTTTAAGTGTGCTGAGTTATTCCAGCTTTGCGATCATTCCTATTTCCCTATACTATCAAGGCATAAAGCTCAAAAAATGGTGTGTCTTATGCCTGTGGATATCCGGGATTCTATTTCTGGAATTTATGGCAAGCCAATTCCTTTTACCAGAGCCTAACCCTTCAACATTAAGTGAGTGGAGCGTATTTTCATTTCTTTTTCTGGCAAGTGTGCTAGCCTGGTTGAGTCTAAAACCCTATTTGATTGCAAAGACCGATCTATATGGTGTAAAGAGCAAATTGGCTAAGGTCATGTCAAACAAGGAGCTTTTCGATTATTTTCTGAGCAGCTCACGACGGATTGCTTCAAATCCTGAAGGATTGGGGATATTCCTTAAAGGGCAAAACTCCAAATACCATGTATTAAAAGTATGCAATCCCTATTGTGGACCATGCGCTCGCACACATCCCCACTTGGAGCATCTTTATGAAGCTGGGAATATTGATTTGCAGATTTTGTTTCTTCCAGGCGGTGGGGATGAAATCAGAGGGAAAACCATCAGTCACCTGATGGGAATTTCATCCGCTGGCAATCAAGAACAGACCCGCAAAGCTTTGGATGACTGGTATCTCCCGGAGCAGAAAGATTACGATGTATTTGCTGCAAAGTATCCTTTGAATGGGGAGATGGCAAAGCAAGAGCCTATGATCAAAGCCATGCAGGATTGGGCAGAGAAGGAGAAGATCACCCATACCCCCACTATTTTCATCAATGGCTATGAATTGCCCTCGGCATACGCCGTGGAGGACTTGAAATATGTGTTACAATAAAAATTAAAAGCTGCTCATGCAGTAAAAAATATTCAATCGCGATGAATGGGCATATCGCTCGGGTGCTCCACAATGACCGGGTGAAAGCGTAAATATTTTAACAATACTAAAAATGAAAAAGTTAAGTTTAGAATTGCTCAGACTTACTTCAGAAGAAGTGCTCGAGCGAAGTCAAATGAAAAAGATTACTGGAGGATATGGGAGCTGCACTGTATGCTATCGTTATGACTCAAACTTGGATCAAAATGGAACATATACCACCGCTGGTTCTTGTAATGCAGGAGCGACATGCTATAATGATCCTAATTGTTATACATGGTCTTGTCAGTGATCTTGGAGGTCTAGTATCAGATCACTTAATAGTTAATTAATACAAATCAATTTGTCAAATAAGTAATGAATTGACTGATGATAAATTAATGGACTACCGAACTACTTCAAATAGATTTTATTTGGAGTAGTTCTAAATTTTTGTCTTGGATTCTAAAAACAAATTTCATAAAGGGGAATTATTTACAGCTTTCAATTTAAAAAACCATTTAAAGGTAGAGGTACAGATTTAAAGTGAAAATCATTATGGCAAGAAAACTAATCTCGATCATGAAACATATTACTAGGATGTTGTTTTTTATTTCAATTTTTCAATTCCAAAATTGTGGGGTTAAAGATAATTTAGACTTGACTACATCTACTAAAAAAATAGAAATAAAGTTGGATTTGTTGAAGAGCGATTCACCGGAATTTATCATTGAAATAGTAGACACTATAAACCTTGAAGCTTCGGGAAACCCTCCTCTTACGTCAGTCCACGATTTGGCTTTTTCGCAAGACTTCTTTCTTCTAGTAGACAGAAGACAGGGTCTATTAAAATTTGACAACAAGGGTAGTTTTTTAGGGAAAATCGGGGAGAAGGGAGAGGGGCCAGATGAATATACTATCCCCTATGCGATTCACTTAGATGAAAAGGAAAATATTGTGCTTGTGGCGGATTGGCAAAAAATGGTAGTGATTTCCTATGACCTCGAAGGAAAATTTAAATCAACAAGCAATAAATTGCGTGGGCATCCGATATCCTTCTATAAAGATAATGATACCCTTCTGGTTGTTCAGGAGACGCTTAATGGTACCAAGGAAAAGCCGCGTCAGGTGTTGATAAGCTCAATTGAACCCAAAACCCTTGAAGTTAAAAACTGGGAAAGGCCACTGTACGGCTATCATTCGAATTTCACTATTATCCATCCAATCCCCAGGATATTAAGTCGGGTAAACAATGCAATCCTGTTTTATATGCCAATTGTTCGGGGAGAGATAGGATCGTATAGCGACAGGGATACAATTTTTAGAATACAGGAGGGTCGATTGACCCCAGAATACCTACTTCATTTAAGTGGATTTGACAACACACTTCAATTGGGAATAAGCCAAGTGGTGATGTACGACAAAAATGCGTTTTTACGTGTTGTATATGACAATCGTTCCTATTTTATCGTAATTGATTTGGAAAACAATCGTCCCCTCATTCATTTAAGGCAATTATTTGACCAGGAGATGACAAATGAAATGATTCCAAAGCCTTTTAAAGGAAATGTGTATTACTCCATTCTTAGGGATAAGGAAAATGCCATAGAAAAAAATCCGCAATTAGTGTTTTACCGTTTGCCATCTTTAAGAAATTGAAAAAAAAATTTGGTTTTGAAAATCACCTTCCCATTCTACAAACAACCCGACTCCAAAGATTGTGGCCTCACCTGTCTTCGGATAATAGCCAAACACTATGGCAACTTGATATCCATTAAGTAGATGTGGTAAGTATTTGAAATGTAAGTAAATATTTACTAGAAATTAGTAAAAATGGTATAGGTATATCGTTAATAGCTAGCTAATTTGATAGTATTATAAAAGGGATTGGATGGTCCAGTTTTTTTAAGATTCTAATCAAAAATATTAAAAAAATGAAAAAGCTAGTTTAGAAATGCTCAGACTCACTTCAGAAGAAGTGCTTGAGCGAAGTCAGATGAAAAAGATTACTGGCGGGTAGGAGGGACTTGTGGATATAGACACCCAAGTGGCCAAATTTGGTGTGGAATGTCATCCTACCAAGCTCAACAGGCTTATAATAAAGGCGGAGGAAACTATTGTTGTGATAGTTGTGCTTCTAGCGGAGGAACCGCTAGTTATTGTTGATTTTCCTAGGGGTTAGGTAGAACCTAACCCCTATTAACCTTTGTTTTTGATTTAGAAGCCACACATATAGTTTGATTCTGTATGTTGTTTATTTTTAAAAAACTTATTTATATTAAAAGATTACAACTGATTTTAAATTTGACTTTAATAGATATGAAAACCATATACCTTATATTTTTACTTTTCTTTCTTCTTTTTTCTTGTAGCCGCAATAGTAGTTCTGTTACAGATACTGATAAATTGAAGTTATCTAAAGTTATAGCTCTCCAAAATCTAGATAGTATTCGGATTGATTATTTAGGAAAATCCACCATTCATGATCTGGATACTGAATCTAGAACGGTGCTGTTTATGGAGCATAAAGAGTCTTCTGAGCAAATAATTATAGCTGATTTTGATGGTAAAATATTGAGCTCTTTTTCGAAATTAGGAGATATTCCTGATGGTTATGGAAGGTTGATTTCGACTCTACGCATAATAGATGCAAATTCTTTTATTGCATATGCATACAATGGTTTCATGACTTATAATAAGGAAGGAAAAGCACTTTCCAGAGTTAAATTAATTGACTTCCATACACCAAATTATGTACCTATGTTGATGGGATACGGACTGGAAAAAATCGGAGAAAAGTATTTATATATCAATCAGGATTCTCCAGTGAATAACGATTATTCAGATATCAATAGGTACAGTGAGATGTATTTGTTGGACTTGTTAAATCCTGCGACTGGGGAGAAGGAGCCAATTATTAAAATTCCAGAAAGCAGCATTTTCCGAAATGGAAAATATTTTTTCAGGAATGCATGGGATCCTGTATTTCATTTGGCTGATAATAAAATATATGTAGCTTTTGGTCTGGATCCAACAATCTATGCTTTTGATAATAATGCACCTTATACACTAGATTTTTCCTTGCCCCTTAATTTGCCTGAATACAACTATTTCAAAGGTACTGGTGAATATTCTGATGATTTTTCATTTTTTGGATTACGGTTTATTTCTGGAATGATCTTAAACGTCAAGAAATTTGATGGCTACTTCTTAGTGGCTTATTTTCCTGGCTACGATTTAATAGACACCGAAATCTATTTTGAAAACAAGTCTCCAGAAGAAGCAAAGATTTTTAGGGAAAGTATGCAGCAAAAGTATCCTTCTCGTATAGCTATTGTTGATTCGATAGGAAATGTTATCAATGATTTTGCACCAAAAGGGCTCGAGCCAAGAAGTATGCTAGTAAGAAACGGCGAACTCTGGATGATGGAAAAGCCTGATGAAGAAATAGAGCGGGATTATTTTAGGTTATTCAAGGTAGGATTGAAAATAGAGAATTAAACTATTTTCTCTTTAAAAGCATAATTACCTCATTCGAACAAAAAATCCACTTTGAAAATATCCTTCCCCTTCTACAAGCAGCCCGACTCCAAAGACTGTGGGCCTACTTGTCTTCGGATAATAGCCAAGCACTATAGCAAACTGATATCTATTACCGAAATCCGTGAAATCTCTGAGACAACAAGGGAGGGTAGTAGCCTGCTCAAGCTGAGTGATGCGGCTGAGTCTATCGGATTTAAGAGCATTGGAGCCAGGCTTAATTTTGAAAAGCTTAAAGACGCTCCAATGCCCTTAATTGTGCATTGGGACAAAAACCACTACGTGGTGGTGTATCGCATTAAAAAGAATGTCGTCTATATTTCCGATCCTGCTTACGGCTTGATCAGCTATTCCAAGGATGAATTTATTTCCAGGTGGATAGGAAACAATGCGGACGAATACTCCAAAGAAGGGATTACCCTGTTATTGGAGGTTACTCCGGCCTTTAAGAAGCAGAAGTGGGAGCAAAGCGACAAGCGTTCACTGGGCTTTCTTTACCAGTATTTGACCAACTACAAGAGCCTAATCATCCAGTTGTGTATCGGACTTTTGGCAGGAAGTCTTTTACAGCTTATTTTTCCTTTTCTGACCCAAAGCATTGTTGATGTAGGGATTCAAAATCAGGATATTGGATTTATCTATCTGATATTAGTGGCACAAGTGATGCTTTTCCTTGGGCGGACCAGCGTAGAAGTATTTCGAAGTTGGATTCTGCTTCACCTCACCACCCGGATCAATATCTCTCTTGTTTCTGATTTTTTCATCAAACTGATGAGCTTGCCTATAGCCTACTTCGATACCCGGATGACAGGAGATATCATGCAGCGTATAGGTGATCACAGAAGAATAGAAAATCTACTGACTGGAACCACGCTGAATACCCTATTTTCTTTTTTTAACTTGATTGTTTTTAGTGCGGTGTTGATTTATTACAGTCTGACCATCTTCCTGATATTCCTCGGAGGAAGTACGATTTACCTGCTATGGATTCTGTTTTTTATGAAGCGAAGGGGGGAATTGGATTACAAGCGTTTTGCACAATTAAGTCAGGAACAGAGCTTAGTGATCGAACTAATCAATGGGATGCAGGAAATCAAAATGCATAATGCAGAGAAGCAAAAACGCTGGAGTTGGGAATTTGTGCAGGCCAGACTGTTTGGCGTCTCCATTCAATCCCTTTCATTGGAACAGACTCAGGAGGTCGGCTCTTCCACGATCAATGAGTTAAAAAATATTTTTATCACCTTCACTTCCGCTTTATTAGTTATCGAAGGAAGCCTGACCCTAGGTATGATGCTTGCCCTACAGTATATCATTGGTCAGTTGAATGGGCCCATTACGCAGCTTGTCGGATTTGTACGGGCCTATCAAGACGCTTCTATTAGTCTGGAGCGACTAAATGAGATCCATGATAAAGAAGAGGAAGAGCAGTCGGAAAAGGCCTATGTTAGAAGTTTTCCTAACAATGCTGAATTAACTGTTAAAAACTTATCCTTTCGATACATTGGCTCGGATGAGCATGTGCTAAACGGAATCAACCTAACTGTGCCCTCGCAAAAAATCACAGCGGTGGTAGGTGCCAGTGGAAGTGGAAAAACTACCTTGATGAAGTTGTTGTTGAAATTCTATGAGCCTACAAAGGGAGAGATTTTTTATGGAAATCATGACTTAAAAATGATCAGTGCCAGAAGCTGGCGTGACCACTGCGGGGTAGTGATGCAGGAAGGATATGTTTTCAATGATACCATTGCTGCCAATATCGCTGTAGGACAGGATCGAATCGATCAGGAAAAGTTGATAAAATCGGCTCATATCGCCAATATTCTTGATTTTGTCAATTCATTACCGCTTGGGTTCAATACTAAAATAGGGAACGAGGGTGCAGGAATGAGTACCGGTCAAAAGCAGCGGCTGTTTATCGCGCGTGCTGTTTATAAAAATCCTGAAATTTTATTCTTTGATGAGGCTACTTCGGCCCTCGATGCCAAAAACGAGGGGGTGGTGATGGAAAATCTCAATCAATTTATGCAAGGGAAAACAGTATTTATCATTGCACATCGACTGAGTACTGTAAAAAATGCAGACCAGATTGTAGTCATCGACCAAGGTAAACTAGTGGAGCAGGGAACCCATGAGGATCTGGTCCATGCTAAAGGTTCATACTATGATTTGGTAAAGAATCAATTGGAACTGGAAAAGATAAAAAGTAAATAATTATGTCCGAACCAGCTAAATCCAGCGATAACCTACACCTCCGATCAGAGGAAGTTCAGGAGATTATAGCTACCCCACCAGCCTGGCTTATCCGATGGGGGATTACCCTTGTGTTTTTATTGATTTCCATGATTCTTTTATTGTCTTTTTTGATCCGATACCCGGATTATGTGCAGGCGAAAGTATTAGTGACTACGCTGGAACCGATTGAGCGGGTGGAGGCTCGTGTTTCCGGCCAAATCGAAAAGGTGTTTATTGAAAATAGGGAAGAAATCAAAATTGGTCAGCCTCTTGCCGGGATGAAAAGCACTGCAAAATTGGAAGATATTCTGTTTCTAAAAGAAATTCTGGACAGCACTTTATTTGGTAGCCGGAATAACTACTATTTTCCTATTGATTCACTTTCAAATTCAGTTCTTGGGGAGGTGGGGATTTCCTATTTGGAGTTTGAGCGAAATTACATGGAGTACTGGCTTCTACAGGAGTTGCAGCCCCGCAAAGGGCAGTTGGAAGCCGCTAGACTATCCTTGGCAGAAATCCAAAGTAGGATTAAAAGCCAGAACGCCCAAAAGGATTTATTGGAACGGAGGTTAGCCCTATTTGAGATTGATTATGAGCGAAATAAAAGGCTGCATAAAGAAAAGGTAATTGCTGATAAGAATTTTGAAGCCATAGAAATTGAATACCTGCAAATGCAAGAGCAGGTCAATACGATGGTCATCACCATATCACAATTGCAGGAGGCACTTACTAATGCAAATCAAACTCAACGAAATACAGTAATAGAAAAACAGGAAGAAGAATCTAGAGCTTTAAAAAATTTATTACAATCTTATTACAGTCTAAAACGGACCTTGAGAGACTGGGAGTATTCTTACTTATTGACCTCCTCCACCAGTGGATTGGTCAGTTTTCAAAAAATCTGGGCTGCCAACCAACAAGTAGATTCTGGAGAGCTGGTCTTTACTGTGCTTCCGGAAAACAAATCAGAGTTATTGGGATCAATGAAAATCCCTGCCCAAAATGCAGGAAAGGTTAAGGTCGATCAGAAAGTACTGATAAAGCTGGATAATTATCCGTTTCAGCAATATGGCGCACTCATTGGAAGGATTACCACGATCTCCGTGTCGCCTGATGAGGAGTCCAATTATTTGGTGTATGCTTCCTTGCCTATGGGGATGACCACTTCTTATAAAAAGGAAATTCCATTTAATCAGGAATTGCTGGGTACTGCCGAAATCATCACGGAAGAGTTGAGTGTCGCAGAACGAATTTTTTTCAGATTTAAATCAGTGATTGTTTACTAAGATGTCAACTGATGATTTAAACGGGGTGCAAACGGTAATTTACCAAATCAACATTAAACTTAAGGATTGATGAAATTTGTTCAGACTTTCTGGATTGATACCGATAAAAATGGATTTGAGGATTCATTTGGTTGGTGCGGTGCAAAATACCATTTGATGAGCTGGGCTTTGAGCTGTTTGCAGTTAAAGAAGTTTTACGATAATGTAGAATTGATTACCGATACCAAGGGAAAAGAACTTTTGATAGATGTACTTAAGCTGCCCTACAAAAAGGTTAGAGTTGAATTGGATAATTTGAGATTTGATGCGCATCCAAGGTTATGGGTTATGAAAAAGATTTATTCTTATACCCTTCATAATGAACCTTTTTTAAATGTAGATGGTGATGTATTTATTTTCAAACCATTTCCAAATGAGGTATTATCAGGTAATTTGATCGCTCAAAATATCGAACAGGATTTTGACTATTATAAAGAACTAGTTAACCTCGTAAATGATACTTTTGCCTTCGTTCCCTCAGCGATCAAAAAACAGCTAGAAAGCGCTATGCCGATACAAGCAAGCAATGCCGGCATCTTGGGAGGAAATGACCACCATTTCTTTTCGGATTATTATCAATTTGTTCAAAGATTTGTGTCAGAGAACAAGGATAAAATAAACCAATTGACTACTGCTCAACTAGTCAACTTCAATGCTGTGGTAGAGCAATATTTTTTTCATTGTCTAAGCAGTAATTTGAATGTAGCCGTAGCCTACCTTTTTGATACGGTTTATGATCCTTCTTTTTTTGAAGGGTTTTGTAATTTCCACTATTTGCCAGATAATACTGCCTATATCCATGCTTTAGGAGATTACAAGAAAAATGGATGGGTCTGTGATCAATTGGCCAATAGATTACGGCTGGACTATCCGGAGTACTACAATAGGATCAAGGATCTCTTTGAATCCCGCACAAAAGATTTAATTGGGCACGATACAACTGATGAATCTAAAGCTCTCACAAGTGAAGTCTCCAATTTTTCAATGGCCTATTTGGCAAAATCGGAAACAGAGAAATTTTACCGAACTGAGCAAATTCTATCGGCGATTTGCGAAAAAGAGAGTTTCGCTTGGGATAGGGGCAAACTTACAATTTCAGGATTCAAGGATTTCTTAGAAAAGAAAATGATCGACACAAATTCAGTTGCGCTGCTGAATGATGTTTATGAATTTGAAAAGGAGAAACTTAGATTAATTGAATTATTACCCTTGGATGAATTTGCATGGGAGGAAGTATTTTCAGCCATCGAATCAGCTAACCAAGTTTTTAAGGACGCTTCTTTGAAAGAATTAGGAGAGTTGAAATTAGCACCTCATTGGAAGACCATAATATCAGAATGGGACTGGGTTCAAAATTCAGTTTTATTTACCCGGGTCAAAATGAATCCTATTGAAAATAATCTTCTTCTCCCTCCTCATTATTACCAAACCCTATTGTTTTGGGATAAGCATCATATAGAAGTCATTGAATATCTACTTGGTCCACTGGGAACTTACCTTTTGTCAATTCTTTCTCAAGAGAACTATATTTCTATGGCAGAAGTGTTAGAAATGATGAATGCTTTTTTTGAGGTAGCAAGTGAAACACAACTTTATGGGCTATTGGAGGAAGAGATTCGATTTTTAGCTTATAGTGGAGTGATAGTTTTAAGAGGGAAAGTTGATTAGTGTTTAAGTAAAAAATTACTAGAAATTAGTAAAAATGGTATAGGTATCTAGTTGATAGCTAACTAATTTGAGAGTATTAAAAAAGGGATTGGATGGTCCAGTCTTTTTAAGAAACTATTCAAAATATTATCAAAATGAAAAAGCTAAGTTTAGAAATGCTAAGACTTACTTCGGAAGAAGTGCTAAAAAGGGAACAAATGGCTAAAATCCATGGAGGGGATTTTTGGCAATGCAATTGCGGCCACTTCGGTGATCCTGACTATGGATCTAATCCTATGCTCGTCATGGCAAATAATACTCAAGAGGCATTGAATTCTGCTAATGTTTCATGTGGGACTCAAGGAGTTACTTGCCAGGGACTTTCTAACTAAAGTAAAGGTAAAACAACATACAAGAGAGGTTTGGGTCAACTCAAATCTTTCTTTTTTCTAAAGCAACGCATATTGATTGTGAAAATAACTGCGTTTTTTTAATTGAAATCATGAATTTTAGAATTGGTTTTTCAAGTTTATTGTGCTTAATCTTAGAGATATTATTTATTAGATGCACTGGTTCTTCAAATAATAATCTCGAGACAGTAGTTATTTCGGATTTTCCCATTTCAGAATTAAAACTATCTGATTTTTCCAAATCTGTGGAATTGATTCCGCTAGAGACGCATCCAGAGGGATTGGTAATGGAAATAGTCGATTTACAGATTTCTGATGGGAAGATCTTTATCCTGGATTTGAACAGTCGGTTGCTTGCTTTTGATAGGAAGGGAAAATTTATCAGTAGAATTGGAACAGAAGGAGAAGGACCTGGTGAATACAAGTATGTAAGAAGTTTTGCCGTAGAATCTTCTAGTGGAAGGATTTACTTGGCTACAAATAGAGGACTCCTGATTTTTTCAAAGGAATTTGAGTTGATTGAAGAGCATCTGACACTTAAGAGTCTTGAATATATAGCAATTGTTAAGAACGGGTTATGGATAGTCTCCCAATCTTATGAAAGACCGGTGAAGAAAGGTTTTGCCAATGAAACTTATTTGAATTTTTTTGATTCGAACTTCCAAATTCAGGATTCGATTCCTTTCAGAACAGTAATTTTAAAAAATAAAACTGCTGCGGCATATCCCTTTAAAAATTTCATCTCCAATCGTGATGACTCCTATTTTATATTTACTCCAGTGCTTACTAATGAAGAATTTATTCGGGATACCTTGTACCAAATAGCTAATCGAAAACTGACTCCTTATCGAAAGCTTGAGTTTGAACAGCCACACTTCAATGAGAGGGGAATCAAAAATGTTTGGATTTACAATATTTTCGTTTCCGGATCCTACTTTTTTTGCGAATACTCGCAAAATTCCAAAAAGATGTTTTTTGTTTTTGATGAAGATAAATCAATTGGCTACAATCTTGAAGGAGGATTACTGGATGATCATGCTAATCAGCTCAAAATCCATCCTCTCAGAAATTCATTAGAGCAGCTCTATTTCGTGCAAAAAGCGTCTTTTTCGGATACCGATACCGAAGAGCAAAATCCGGTAGTCGGAATAGTGACTCTTAAATGATTACTAATTCTAATAGTTAGCTCTTAAGTGTTTCTACATTTACCCTTCCTGACCAATCCGCAATACTCGTTTGCGGAGAATAGCGCTTCTAATCACCGCATATTTGCAGAGAATAAAATCCCCCTATTTTCCCACACGCTCTTCCCCCCAACTCTCAACTCATCCAGCGACTCATAAACTCCAAAAACGGTTCCTTGTAATTGTCTCCCACCGCGATGGATTGGTTGCCGATATTGATCACATTCTTGGATACCGATTCGATATGGTCTAGGGCGACGATAAAGGAGCGATGCACTCGCATAAATTGATCAGCCGGAAGTAGCTCTTCCATGCTTTTCAAACTTGTCAGTGAAAGAATTGGATTAGGCTTGGAGATCAGATGAACCTTCACATAATCCTTGTAGGCTTCCACATAGGCGATGTCCTTGAGCTGGACTTTAACGAGTTGGTACTCTACTTTTAGAAAAATATAATCTGGATTTGATTTCTCTGCTTCTTTGCTTTCTGATTTTCCTTCCTGATTTAATCGTTCAAAATAGGCAAAGGCTTTGGTGGCAGCGTTTAAAAACTCTTCATAGCTGTAAGGCTTCAGCAAATAATCCAATGCATCCACTTTATAGCCTTCGATAGCAAATTGATGATAAGCCGTAGCGAAGATGATTCGGGTTTGGTCTGATTTTTTCTTCCCATCCAAAACTCTGGCCAGCTCCATTCCAGACAAGTCGGGCATCTGGATATCCATAAAGATGAGCTGCACTTCCTGTTGGTTGATAAAGCTGAGCGCCTCGATGGCATTGGAAAATTTACCAGTCAGTTTCAAAAAGGCCGTTTGTTCAATAAATTTGCCAACCAATTCCAAGGCTAAAGGCTCATCGTCAATGGCTACACAGTTCAGGATCATTCGAGGTTCAGGGTAAGATTCACCCAATAATCTTGACTGGATTCATCAATACCAAATTTAAGCCGATTTTTTTCAGGATAGATCAGCTCCAGTCTTCGCTTAGTATTGGTCAGTCCAATCCCATTTTCCTGAGATTCCGGGCTATCCGGGTGAAGCGGGAAGATATGATTTTTGGTTTCAAAAAAGAGTGTTTTACCCATGACTTCCAGTTTAACAAAGATCTCACAGTCCTGCTGCGAGCTGATCCCGTGTTTGAAGCAATTTTCCAAAAATGGAAGTAGCAACATTGGAGCGATAACCAGATCCTCTTTGGGAGTTTCGATCTGAATATTCAAAGCCACTTTTTTCGAAAGGCGCATTTTCATCAGCTCAATGTAATCGTTGATGAAATTCACCTCTTTGCTCAGCAGGGTCTCTTCTTTTTGATTTTCGTACAGCACATAGCGCATCATTCGGGAAAGCTTGAGCAGGGCATCTTGCGCTTTTTTTACATCAAGGTTAGTAAGCGCATAAATGTTGTTCAGTGTATTGAAGAAGAAATGCGGATTGATCTGAGCTTTCAAATAGGATAGCTCGGTATTAATACGCTGCTGATCAAGTTCGAGCCGGAGGGTTTCATCCGTTTGCCATTTCTGTACAGAGGCCACCGCAGTGCTGATTCCGATGGAAAGCAGGTACAGCATTAGATGGAAAACATCGCCAGATAACCAACGCTTTCCTGGTTTGAAGACTTTATCTGGATTAAAGGCTTTGAACATCAGCTCGGGTAAATGGACCAAATTTTCAAAGTAGATAATCAATCCAAGGTATAAAACCCCCGAGACTACTACCAAGAGTAGAAAGACGATAAGCTTGCCTTGGAAAAGAAACGTCGGGACTATCCAAGTCATATTCCCATAAAAAATAAAGAGCAGCATGCAGACTAGGAAAATCTGCCGGTACCAAAATTCCACAGGAATATCTACTCGCCAAGAAAGGGGGGAAAGCAAAAGCAAAACGGTGATCAAGGCAAACCAACCTAGTACATGTACTAGGATAGATACGCGTTTGCTTGAGTTGAGTGTGAGCATAAAGGTGATTTTCAGTCAGTAAACTACTTAAAAATAAGCAATTCTATGAAATCAAATCTACAGATAGCAAGTTTACGTCTACAAAACACCTGAATGGGTAGATTAAAGCCATTCGTCCATCCATGCTAGATTTGATCTGCTAAAAAGGGGTCTTTGTCGATATAACTAACCTCGCTATCTATTATGCAATTTTTCCTCAAACAAACCCGCTTTTTTTGGGGTATAGAATAGGCGAAGAGGAAAATAACCAATCAAATCCAGCTTCCCCGACACTGTTTCTAAAGAACCAACTATTACTACCACATGAAAAAAGCTATTTATTTACTCGTTTTTAACCTGTTTTTGGGCTTTGGCCTGGCGCAGGCGCAACAGACGCCACCAGCTGCCAAACAGCCTGCGCGTATAATAGGAGTTGCAAAAGATCTGAAAACCGGTGAGGCGGTCTCTTATGCCACAGCCGCTTTATATAAGTCAGGGACTGACACCAATATTGCAGGTGGTGTAGCTGATGATGAAGGGAAGTTTTTTATCGCAGGTTTTGAATTAGGTAACTATGATTTGAAGATCACTTTCCTTGGCTTTGAAACCAAAGTGATCAAGGATATTAAAGTAACATCACCTACAGGGGATATTAATTTAGGCACAATTGAAATGACCGATGAGGGTGTTGCCCTTGAAGAAGTCACTGTACAAGGTCAGCGAGAGTTGATCGAGGAGCGTGTGGATCGTACTATTTATAAAGCAGAAAACGATAAGACTACTGCCGGTGGAGATGCAACAGATGTGCTTAGAAGAGTGCCGATGCTTTCGGTGGATTTTGACGGAAACGTATCCATGCGAGGGAGCAGCAATATTCAGGTATTGATTGATAACAGACCGTCGGCCATCACAGCGAGCAGTATTGCAGATGCTTTGAGACAAATTCCCGCTGACGAAATCAAAGCGGTAGAG
>CAWUWQ010000260.1:0-3740 GCA_963926065.1 uncultured Algoriphagus sp. | reverse complement strand
AGATAGAATTTCTGTACTTAGTTATGGCAAGGAAAGACCCGTAGATTCTGGATCTAGTCCTTTAGCTTGGTCTAAAAATAGAAGATCAGTTACTGTTAAAGCTAACTAATTAATCTAAAAAATTTATAAAAGACCCTATCACATTTGTGAATAGGGTCTTTTTTTTGCCATCATTATAATTACTACTCAATTTATTATGCTTAATTATAAAAAGATAATTCGAATAAAATTAATATTAGTATTTATATTTTTCCCAAATATTATTTTTGCAGATAACCATAATATAAATGAAATCTTAGATTTAATTCAAAAGGATTTAAAAACTCTAGAAAGAGCTGTTTACTCAGGATCAACTAATTCAAATAGTCAAAAAAGCACAAATGAAAACTCTGAAGATGTTTTAACAAGACATCTTTTAAAATTATCTGATGTTGAAAAACAATTTCAAGAGCTTACTAATAAGTTTGAAGAAATTAACTTCAAGTTAGATAAATTATCAAATAGACTTTCTAAGGTTCAAGCAGATAATCAAATTAGATTTCAAGACGTGGAAAATGCTTTATCATCTGGAGAGGTTGGAACAAAATTAACCTCAATCATTATCTACCTCATCTTTACCTTGCTAGTAGGCGCATTTGCTTCACGGCTTGTAAAAGGTTCTAATGATTTTGTGTTGGCAGGTCGATCGCTGCCACTTTTCCTATCGGCTTCCGCCCTATTTGCCACTTGGTTTGGTTCCGAGACGATCTTTGGAGCTTCTTCCATATACTTAGAAGAAGGACTTCAAGGCGTGATTGAAGATCCATTTGGAGGAGCTCTTTGCTTAGTTTTATTTGGAATGTTTTTCCTACGCCCCATGTATCGCATGGGTGTTTTGACCATTGGCGATGTTTTTAAGCGGATTTATGGCAAACGAATTGAATTTATCGCAACAGTATTCCTAGTCCCAGTCTATTTCGGATACGTCGCTGCACAGCTGGTTGCCATGAGCTTAGTCTTTGGCGCGGTGACGGATTTGACTCTTCTAGAGGGCATTCTACTTTCGTCTGGGATTGTGGTATTTTATACCTTCCTAGGTGGAATGTGGGCAATCTCGATTACAGACTTCATCCAAACGTTAATGATAGTCATTGGTCTGGTCGCTGTGACTGTAATGGTCAGTAGGGATGCCGGTGGAGTTGGATATATTTTGGAACAAGCACCTGAGGGTAGTTTCCAGTTTTTCCCTGATGCAGGATTTACCTCTTGGGTAAATTACTTTGGAGCTTGGATAATTTTGGGTCTGGGCAGTATTCCCAGTCAAGATATATACCAACGTGTGATGTCAGCCAAATCAGAAGATGTGGCCGTTCGTTCTACCTATTTGGCTGGAGGATTTTATTTAACTTTTGGCTTACTCCCTTTATTTATTGCCTTGGCAGCTCAAGTGATGTATCCCGAACTATATCTGGAAAACAAGCAAATGCTTCTTCCTGCAATGGTTTTGGCTCACAGTAGTATGCCCATTCAAATCATTTTCTTTGGCGCCTTGATCTCTGCAATTATGAGTACAGCAAGTTCAGGACTCTTGGCACCATCTGCTTTGATTTCAGAAAACTTGATTCGTCCACTCTTTAAAGGAAATCTTTCTGATTCACACTTACTCTGGATTCTTAGAGGAAATGTTATTTTGGTGGCAATGGTGGCTGTTTACATGGCATCCCAAGATTCAAATATTTATGAATTAGTCGCAGGCGCCTCCATTCTATTATTGGTTTCCTTATTTGCCCCCTTGACTGCTGGACTTTATTGGAAGAAAGCTTCGCCTTTTGGAGCGGTATCTTCCATGGTTATCGGAATGGCGGTGTACTTGATTGCAGATACCATGGAATTAGAAATCGGTGCCCACATTTTTGGGTTATTAGCCAGTATCTTTGCTATGATTATTGGAAGCTTAGCTTTCCCAAGAAAAAACTTATCCTATGAACTATCCTAAAATTATCCTTAAGCGGGGAAAAGAAATATCCCTAATTCGTAGACACCATTGGGTGTTTTCTGGAGCTATCCATGAAATGGCAGATACACTAGAAAATGGCAATCTGGTTGAAGTAAGATCTGCATCAGACAGATTTCTAGGAATAGGCCACTTCTCCCAAGGCTCGATAATGGTCAGAATCATTTCTTTTGAGGATCGGGAAATTAATCAAGACTTTTGGGATGAAAAAATTCAAGCTGCTTTTCAACTTAGAAAAGCACTAGGCTTAACCTCAAGTCCAGATACGAATGTATTTCGGCTGGTTCATGGTGAGGGAGATTTGCTACCGGGATTGATCGTCGATTATTATAACGGTACTGCCGTGATTCAAGCACATCATGTTGGGATGCATCAGCATGTGAGTGATATTGCTAAGGCGATTAAAAACTGCTTCGGGGAAGCTCTTGCTGGTGTTTATGATAAAAGCTCGGAAACCCTTCCTAAAAATATTGGTACTATTTCAAATGAATGGGTTCTAGGCGCTCCGAAAACTGATTTGGTGCAAGAACATGGAGCAACCTATAAAATTGATTGGGAGAAAGGACAAAAAACCGGCTTTTTCATCGACCAGCGGGAGAATCGGAAACTACTTGGTTCATATTCCAATGAAAAAAAAGTACTCAATACTTTTTGTTATTCTGGAGGCTTTTCAGTTCAAGCACTTTTAGATGGCGCTTCGGAAGTGCACTCGGTGGATATTTCTTCCAAAGCCATAGAATTGACTGAAGAAAATATTGCTTTGAACCCGACAATCAAAGGAAATCATGAGTCCAAAGTGGCTGATGTGGTGAAATATATCCGGGAAATTGGCGAAGATTACGATGTGATTGTGCTGGATCCACCTGCTTTTGCAAAAAACCAAAAAGCTCGACACAATGCAGTGCAAGCTTACAAGCGATTGAATGGGGAAGCCTTAAAGAAAATAAAGCCGGGTGGTATTTTATTTACTTTTTCCTGTAGTCAGGTAGTTGACAAAAGTCTCTTCGCTCATACTATTACTGCTGCAGGTCTAGAAAGTGGCAGAAAAGTGAAAGTTCTTCACCAACTATCTCAACCGGCAGATCATCCGATCAATTTATTTCATCCTGAAACAGAGTATTTAAAAGGGTTAGTCCTCTACGTAGAATAATTTAAAACAATAAACAGGCGAATCTATTCTCTTTTCAGTTAATTTCGAAAGTTCAATAAAATCAAATCATGTATACAGGTTTACAACATCTTCATTCCGGAATCGCTTATTTGTCGCTTTTATCTCTCATTATCGTGATTGTTTTGATGCTTGTCGGAGCGCTGACAGGTTGTGCTTTTACAGAGAAAGACAGAAAGATTGCGATGATCGCATTTATTTTTGCCCATGTCCAATTGTTGGTTGGCCTGATTCTTTATTTCGTTAGCCCTTTAGGTTTTTCTCTGCTTACCAGTGGGGAAGCAATGTCTGATCCTGTAGCTAGATTGACTGCTTTGGAACATCCGCTTATCAATATCATCGCAATTATCGTAATTTCTGTTGGATACATCCGAGCTAAAAAAATGACGGTTTCTAGAAGCCGGTTCCGAAGCATTTACATGATGTATGCAATAGGATTGCTTTTGATTCTTTCTCGCATTCCTTGGGCGAATTGGATGGCATAAGTCGAAGATTGGTTGTCGGTTGTCAGTACGTAGATACCGTTGACTCATTTTGTCTATGAAGCTTATGTTTTCAAATATGATGGGTTTAAAAATT
>CAWUWQ010000259.1:0-5293 GCA_963926065.1 uncultured Algoriphagus sp. | reverse complement strand
CTGAATTGCAAGCTGCTGATTTCCTGCCCATCATCCTTCATAAAAGGAGTCATTTTCTTGGGTAGAAAGTCTGGACCTTCGGCAAAATAAATATTCCGTTTTCCCTGTTCATTCATGGCCCAAGCGATTTTTTCGCCTGTTGGGGAAGAAGTCAACTCAGAAGGAAAGCTGAATTTGGCTACTTGCTGCATGGTGAAGGATTGGGAGAGAAGCTGCTGAAAGGAACAAACAAAAATCAAAAGGGATAAGAGGAACCGGGAGCGAAGTGCGTTCATAGTTTTTTCTTTAGGAGGGAGTTTTTGGCTTTTAAAAGGATTTTATAATCTTCAAATTTTAATAGGTGTCATGAATTTGGTAAAGGATCTTTTCCAATTCCTTTTTTAATTCGCTGGAAGGCTTGGCGTAATTATTCATCATGCAGGAGAAATGGAGGATTTTACCACTTTTGGTTATCAAATAGCCACTCAGAGCATTACTCATGGAAAGAGATCCGGTTTTTGCATAAATATAGGCAGGTTGACCTTCATCGGCTTTATACCAATTACGGATCGTACCTGATTCTCCTCCGGCTGGGAAATAGGCCTTAATTTTTTCGAGTGGAACTTCGGCCCTTATCTTTCCCAACAAAGCAATGATACTTCGGGGCGTAAACATATTCTTGGCAGAAAGTCCAGAGCCGTCAACCCAAATGGGCTCGTCCGGAAGTTCAGCTAGTAGATTTTCTTTGGCATAAGCTATAGCCTCAGTGGTGCTGAGTGTGTTATTCAATTGATCAGAAACTAAGAGCAGGAGTTGCTCCGCGAGAAAATTATCAGAGATTTTCATCATTTGCGAATAGATACTATCTGCAGCTGAGGTCTGGAGTTTTTTAGGACTCCCTTTGAGGTAAGTGCTATTTTTGATCAGGGTGACTTTTTTACCGAGTTCTTCACCAAGCCAAATAGCAGTCATCTCAGGAGATGTGACTAAAGGGATATCAGTTTCAAATGTACCTTCCCATTTAGCTGGTTGTTGGTAGGTAAAAAGATTTTCGTAGCGGTTACGCTCAAAATTGTAGCTTTTCCAGTTTTCATTTTTTTCGGCCTTCAGCCTATTCTTGAAAAGGCTTGGGATAATTTCAAAATTTGAATCTTCTTCCTTTTTCTCAAATCGGACGACATTTCCATAAATAGGAAAAGCCGACCGCTCCGTGGCATAGTAGTAATTATACCAATCCCATGACCAACCCGGACCAAAGGCCTTGACTTGATCAAAGTTATCTAAGAGGTAGAGCGATTTCGTCTGACTTTTCAAAAAATCAAAGGCTACTTGATTTTTCAGATCGGGATGAAGAAAGCTAGGGTCTCCAGTGCCCCAGAAAATCAACGAATCACCTCTTTCCAGGTAATTTAAACCATTGACCAATTTGTCTCCCAGAACAGTGTAGGAAGTATAAAAGGTAAAAAGTTTTGTATTGGAGGCTGGGATAAAATATTTATCAGAATTGATATCAACTAATACTTTGTCCTTATCAGGATCCAGCAGCATAAATCCCAAATGCCCTTGCTCAAAGACTTCTGATTTGGAAAATGATTTATTGATTTTTTGAACCGTACAGGAACTGATGATTAGCGCTATTCCGAAGAGAACTTTTTTCATAGGATTAATATAAAAAAAGTCTCCTGCTTTAGTGGCAGGAGACTTGATTGGTTCTAGAAAATTATTGATTCCACCATATTCGATCTAAGAGAGTCACAGTAGGGACATTTTGACCATTTCTGCTGATCTCACTATTCGGATAGGCCAATCTTCTGATTAGACTTCCGCTAAGATTTGGATTCAGATTCGCAGGAGGGGTGAAATTCTTGTAAGCATAATCAATTCTTCTGGCATCATTCCAAGTCTCGGGATGTAGAAACATGGCGACGTATTTCTCTTTGAAGATATCGTCCAGCGTAAGAGCCGAAGCTCCCATACTCACACTTGGTGCTGCCAGATAGGCTGCTTTATTCACTTCGCTCACTTTTAGCATGTCCATATGAGCATTGATTCCCTTTAGATATGAGTCGTAAGCTTTGGCTTCATCAGTTTCTAAAGTGGCCTCTGCCTCAATGAATTTTAACTCTGCATTAGAAGCTATTAGCAAGGGGATAGTATGAAATCTCAGTGTACCTAGTGGTTAAAAAAATTCACAAAAAAAAAGAGCTGCATCGAAAGATGCAGCTCTTGAAATATAGTAAACTAGAGTCTATTTAATTGTTGTTATAGTTTCTGTAGTAATTTTCTTTCCATCCTCGTATCGAATTTCTTTTTTGATCTCTACTTTTTCAGTCATTGGTTCGCCATGAGTTCCTACGGAAATATGAGGAGCAATAATCAAAGCCACAATTGACATCAATTTGATCAAGATATTCATGGATGGTCCAGAAGTATCTTTAAAAGGATCACCTACGGTATCGCCAGTTACTGAAGCTTTGTGTGGCTCAGATTTTTTATAATACATCTCTCCGTCAATCTCTACACCTTTTTCAAATGACTTCTTCGCATTATCCCAAGCACCACCGGCATTTGACTGGAACATTCCCATCAATACTCCTGAAACAGTCACACCTGCCAATAAACCACCAAGTACTTCTGGTCCAAAAGCAAATCCAAAAACTATAGGAGTGATTAAAGTAATGGCTCCAGGAAGTAGCATTTCTCGTAGTGAAGCTTTGGTGGAGATCTCCACACACTTATCGTACTCAGGCTTGGCCTTGTATTCCATGATACCTGGAATCTCTCTGAACTGACGTCTTACTTCATTCACCATGTCCATAGCTGCCCGACCAACTGCCGCAATCGCCAAAGAGGAGAAGATAAAAGGAATCATACCTCCGACGAAAAGTCCGGCAAGCACATCCGCCTTATAAATATCTATGGAATCAATTCCAGCAATACCCACGAAAGCCGCAAATAGTGCTAATGAAGTCAATGCTGCCGAAGCGATCGCAAATCCTTTTCCAGAAGCCGCAGTAGTATTTCCTACAGCATCAAGGATATCTGTTCTGCCTCTTACTTCTTCTGGAAGCTGGCTCATCTCAGCGATTCCACCAGCATTATCCGCAATAGGACCGAATGCATCAATTGCCAACTGCATGGCAGTAGTGGCCATCATTCCGGCTGCTGCGATTGCTACCCCATAAAGTCCAGCAAACTCGTAAGCTCCATAAATACCACCTGCTAATACCAAAGTAGGTAATACAGTAGATTCCATACCTACGGCAAGTCCACCAATAATATTAGTCGCATGGCCTGTGGCTGACTGCTTAATGATAGACAATACTGGGCGCTTGCCCATAGCAGTATAATATTCAGTGATGATGGACATCAATGTACCTACCACCAAACCTAGGATGATCGAATAGAAAACATCCATATTGGTAAATTCATAACCTCTGATCGAAAGTGTCTCAGGAAGCATATACTGCACAATAAAGAATGAAGCAATGCCAGTGAATGCGATTGAAGACCAGTTACCCATATTCAAGGCGTGCTGTACATCGCCTTTATCATCTTTTATAGTTACGAAGAACATTCCCATGATCGAGAATACGATTCCTAGACCAGCCAATACCATTGGAAGTAGGATGGGAGCAATGCCACCGAAATTATCTAGAGAAACGATCTCTCTTCCCAATACCATTGTTGCTAAAATCGTAGCTACGTATGAACCGAATAAGTCAGCTCCCATACCAGCTACGTCACCTACGTTATCGCCTACATTATCAGCGATTGTTGCAGGGTTTCTGACATCATCTTCAGGAATTCCAGCTTCTACTTTACCTACTAAGTCAGCTCCTACGTCAGCAGCTTTGGTATAAATACCACCACCTACTCGAGCAAACAGTGCGATTGATTCCGCTCCGAGGGAAAAACCTGCTAATACTTCCAGTGCTTTCTCCATTTCAACACCATTCACACCGGCGCCTACACTTTGAACATATATCTGGTAAAAAATGATAAACAAAGAGCCCATACCTAATACAGCTAATCCAGCAACACCAAGACCCATCACAGATCCTCCAGTAAAGGATACTTTAAGAGCGTGTTTCAAGCTAGTTCGGGCAGCCTGAGTAGTTCTTACATTCGCTTTGGTTGCGATGTTCATCCCTAGATATCCAGCAAAAGCTGAAAATACAGCTCCTATTAAAAATGAAATGGCGATAACGGGACTAGAAGTCTCTACAGACATTCCAGACCACACCAAGAGTATTACTGCAATGACTGCAAAATAGGAAAGTACTTTCCACTCTGCTTTTAAGAATGCCATGGCGCCATCTGCGATGTAGCCTGCCAATTCATTCATTTTCTCATCGCCAGTAGGCTGCTTAGTGACCCAAGCAGACTTGATTGCCATTACAATTAACCCAAGGATTCCCAACATTGGGACTCCGTAAATCAGAACTTGTTCCATATTATTAATTATTCCTAAATAAAATTTTTACTGCGCAAAGATATAATTTATCAGCAAGCTACCAACTGAGGCGAAAAACCAAAAAAATCAGCTGATTACTTGAAGCCCTACCATTAAAATCCCAGATTTTTATAAATCATTTAAAATATGACGGTGTTTTTGTGAAATCGTCATTGTGTATCTACTTGACACCAAAATTTAATTTTTGTGATTTTTTCAATATTGCTCTTCAGATAATTTCGTGTGAACTTAAATTTAACTTCTCCTTTGAAGGAATTTATTGATCAGAAAATTGGAGAATAGGGTGTCACATAAATGTCACGAAAGGTTAAACTTTTATGAGATTTAGTTTTCTTTGAAAAATCTTAAATATGAAACTCATGGATAGCAAAGGAGAATTGATCAAACGATTTTTAGCAAATGATCAAAAAGCTTATCAAGGCAAGCCGGAGCTTTTGGCTCTTTGGTATGATGGGCACGGCGATTGGGAAAAGTCTCATGATCAGGTAGATCAGTTGTCCGGAAAAGATGCCGCACGTATTCATGCCTATCTACACCGCAAAGAAGGGGATCAATGGAATGCCAACTATTGGTACAAAAAGGGAGGTGAGAAACTCCCGAATCTTACTTTGGGAGAAGAATGGCTGGAATTAGTCCGAAGACTCTTTACTTAGAATCTGGTAAGATAGATTTTAGAATAATATTCATTTCTTCCAAATAATCCCCGTCAGCAAGGGCTTTTATTTCAAATTCCAACTTGGCTGGATTGGAACTTGCCTGCATGAATTCCAGCTGCTTTGGATCGACTTCAAGGGTGTATTTTCCTGGAAGAAGTCCATATGAATAGTAGCTTCCATC